>DASWVN010000108.1:0-58569 GCA_036401215.1 Vicinamibacterales bacterium
CGGGCTTGTGTATCCGCCCGCTCCCCGACCATACCGCGCGTGAGCGCGGCCCCGGCAGACGCGAAAAGCGCGCACCTCTGTGTGCTCCGCGAACTCTGTGAGGTCTGAAGCGGCTGTGGCTGTCGTTCGACTCAACGGGCAGTGGCTGCCGCCCGGCTGACTTCTGCGGCAGAATATTGCTCACCTTCACAACCCCAAGGAGTCTCCAATTTGTCGAATGCGCTGGCCGAGCTGACCGCCCATACCCGCCGGGAACTCTCGAAAGTGATCGTTGGCCAGCAGGAGTCGTTGGACCTGCTGTTGTTGACCGTTGTGTGCGGCGGCCACGCCTTGCTCGAAGGTGTGCCCGGCGTCGCCAAGACGCTCGCCGTGCGGACGCTCGCGCAGCTGCTCCAGGTCCGGTTCCAGCGCGTGCAGTGCACACCCGATCTGATGCCCGGCGACATCGTCGGCGGCAACATCTTCAACATGGCGACCAGCCAGTTCGTGCTCCATCACGGGCCCGTGTTCACCGACCTGCTGCTCGTGGACGAGATCAACCGCATGCCGCCGCGGACCCAGGCGGCGCTCCTCGAAGCGATGGAGGAGCGGCAGGTCACGATCGACGGCAGGACGCAGCCGCTGTCCCCGGCGTTCACGACCTTCGCCACGCAGAACCCGATCGAGTTCGAAGGGACGTATCCGCTGCCCGAAGCCGAACTGGACCGGTTTCTCGTGAAGATCCGCGTGGACTATCCACCCGCGGAGGACGAGGCAACGATCCTCCAGCGGTATCACGAGGGGTTCGACGCCCGACATCTCGAAGCCGTCGCGCTCGTGCCGCTGCCGGCCTCCGCGCTGGCCGATGCGAGGCGTGACGTCGGCGCCGTGCGCGTCGAACCGCAGATGTTCACGTACATCGCGGGTGTGGCGCGCCGGACGCGCGACTGGCCGGCGCTCACTCTCGGCGCGAGCCCACGCGCGGCGATCAACCTGATGCAGCTGGCCAAGGCGTTCGCGGCGATGGACGGCCGGGATTATCTGTTGCCGGACGACGTGAAGGGGGCGGCGCTGCCGGTGCTGCGGCATCGGCTGGTCCTGAAGCCGGAGGCCGACATGGAAGGCCTCACGGCCGACCAGGTTCTCCACGATGTGCTCGGCGCGGTCGAGGTTCCCAGGTGAAGAAGCCATCGCTGGTTCCGCCCCCGGTGGTGGCCCCGGCGCTGACGGTGCGACGTTTCTCGTACGGATTCGCTCCGCGTTTCTACCTCCTGCTCGGGCTTGGCGCCGTGCTCGCGATCCCCGCCTGGGTCGATCCACGGGCGATCGTGGCCATGTTCGCCTGGAACCTTGTCGTGCTCGGGCTGTGGCTGTTCGACGTGCGCCGGATCCCGTCGGGCGATGCGATTCGTGCCGCGCGCACGTGGGCCGCACCCCTGACGTTGGGCAGTCCGGCGCGAGTCGCCATCCAGGTCGAGAATCGAGGACCAGTGCGGCTGGACGTCGACGTGACGGATGATGTGCCGCCGTCGCTGCGGAGCGAGCTGCCGCGCACCAAGGTGGAGGTGGGACGCGGGGAATCCGCGAGAGCCGAGTACGAGATCACGCCCGCGGAACGGGGTGACGCACGGCTGGGAGCCGTGTCGCTGCGCGTCCGCAGTTCATGGTCGATCGCCGAGCGCTGGCTTTCGGCCGGGATCGCGCAGACGGTGCGCGTGTTTCCGGATCTCGCCGACGCGCGCCGCCAGTCGATGTTCCTGCTGCGGAGCCGGCAGGTGGCGCTTGAGAAGCGCCGCGCCCGGGTCGTGGGTCTCGGCCGCGACTTCGAGAGCCTCCGCGATTACCAGCCGGGCGACGATCGCCGCGACATCTGCTGGACCGTGACGGCGCGCCGCGGCAAGCCGGTGACGAAGGTCTATCAGCCCGAACGCAGCCAGGCCGTCTGGATCCTCGTCGATGGCGGGCGTTTGCTGCGTGCGCGGGTCGGCGATCGAACCAAGCTGGACGGGATCGTGAATGCGGCGCTCGGCCTCGCCGAGGTCGCGCTGGATGCAGGTGACCGCGTCGGTCTGATCGCCTACGGACGGCAGATTCACGCGAGCATCGCGCCGGCGCGCGGCGCCCGGCACCTGCGCACGATGGTGGATGCGCTCGCGACGCTCGGGGTGGACCGCGCCGAGGCTGACCACGCCGCGGCGGCCGCGGTGTTGATGGCCGCGCAGAAACAGCGTGCGCTGGTGGTGTGGCTGACCGACGTCGCCGAGACTGCCGGCGTGCCGGACGTGATCGAACAGGCCATGCACCTCCTCCGTCAGCACGTCGTCGTCTTTGCGGTGACGCGTCCGATGGAGTTGATGCAGGTCGCGGCAACCGTGCCGCCAGGCGAGGAGGAGATGTACCGCATCCTCGCGGTCCACGAGATCCTGGACCGGCGTGAGGTGCTGCTGCGCGGGTTACGCCAGCGCGGCGTCCTGGTGCTCGAGATGGATCCCGCCGCGCCGACCGCGATGCTGATCGATCAGTATTTGACGGTGAAGGAAAGAAATCTCGTGTAGTCCGTCAGGGCCGCCGCTGCCGCCACCCCCGCGACAGATACAACGCGAACAGGACGAAGATCGAAGCGCCGATTGCAAACTTCGCCGGGGCCGGCGTTGGCGTCGGCGATATGAAACCTTCGATGATCCCGGCGATCACGAGGATCGGGACCACCCCGAGCATCAGCCGTCCGGCATCGCGTGCGGCGGCGGCGATGGCGTCGCGGCGCGGCAACGTGCCGGGGAAGAGAATGCCTTTGGCCAGCAGCAGCCCGGCTCCACCGGCCATGAAGATCGCCGGCAGTTCAAGCACGCCGTGCGGCGAGACGAAGCTCCAGAGCGCCACGCTCATCCCGGCCCGATAACAGGCGCTCCCCACGACGCCGATCAGCAGGCCATTGAACAGCATCATGTAGACTGGGCCGAGCCCGGCGAGCATGCCCGACGCGCAGGCCGTGAGCGCGACCCCGATGTTGTTGGTCATGATCGCGCTGGATGCGTACGGCTTCACCGATACGATCCGGTGCGTCCACATCTCGCGGCGTTCGATCGTATCCATCATGTCCCCGTTCAGGATGAAACGCTCGAACCCGGGATCGGAAGCCGCCATCAGCAGACCCGCGGCGGCCCCCGCAAGAAACAGCGCAAGGGCGGTCAGCGAGTAGACGAGCGTCCGCCGAAAGGTGTCGGGAAAGCCGTCCAGGATGAACTCGAGTACGCCGGAGGGACGGGAGCGTGCGGCGCCGGCGTAGACCAGATTGTGCGAACGTGCGAGCAGCTCGTTGAGGTGCCGGGTGAGTTCGCCGGCCGTCGGATCTTCACGGGTGGTGGAAAGATCCGCGGCGGTCTGCCGATACAATAGCGCGAGCTCGCGGACCTCTTCATGGCTCAGCGAGGCCACGCTGCGCCGCCCGCACGCCGCGACGAGAGCCTCCAGCCGCGACCAATGGGGCTTCCGTTTCTGGATCCAGCGCGGGGAGATTGGCCGTGGCGGCACTCGAGAAGCTTAACATCGACACCCCGGAGCAGATCGCTCTCGAGTTCTCGCTGGCCTCGATCGGCAGCCGCTTTCTCGCGCTGGCGATCGACACGCTGATCCAGCTCGCGCTCGCGGCGCTGCTCTTCGGCCTGGTCGTGTTCGGCGCCTGGATCGCGAGCCGGATGGTGGGGGACGCGAGCACCTGGCTGCTCGCCGCCCTCATCATCGGCCTGTTCCTCGTCTACTACGGCTACTTCGCCGCATACGAAATCGCGTGGAACGGTCAGACGCCGGGCAAGCGGGTCATCGGCCTTCGCGTCATCCACGCGACGGGACGTCCCCTCAGTCCATTCGAAGCGGTCGTGCGGAACATCGTCCGCGTGGTCGATCAATTTCCCGGCATCTACGCGATCGGCATCGTCGCGGTCTTTCTGAGCGGGCGCAGCCAGCGCCTCGGAGACCTCGCGGCCGGCACGGTGGTCGTCCACGAGCGTGCCGCGGTGAAAGGCCTCGACGCCATCATGCGCGACGCGGACCCGCCGCCGGCCACCGTCCGTCACGGCGCCACGAAGCTCTCGCAACAGGAGATCTCGGTGATCGAACTCTTCCTGCGGCGGCGCGTCGAACTCGATGGTCATGCCCGCGTGCGCACGGCGGCGAGCATCGCTGACCGCATTCGCGGACGCCTGGAGATCACGTCGGAGATCGAGAACGAGCGGCTGCTGGAGGAAGTGGTCGCGGAGTACAAGTCGCGCGGGCGCTTCGGGGGGTAGGGGAGCCTCCCAAACTCCGAACTCCGAACTCCGAAACTCCGAACTCTAAACTCCGAACTCCGAACTCTGAACTCCGAACTCCAAACTCCAAACTCCAAACTCCAAACTCCAAACTCCAAACTCCAAACTCCGAACTCCAAACTCCAAACTCCAAACTCCAAACCCGAGCCCCGAGTCCCAGACTCCGGACCCCGGACCCCGCCCTTCGACTCGCTCCGCTCGCTCAGGGCAGGCACCCCGCACTGCGCACGTCGCCCTTCGACTCGCTCCGCTCACTCAGGGCAGGCACCCCGCACGTCGCCCTTCGACTCGCTCCGCTCGCTCAGGGCAGGCACCCCGCACTCCGCACCCCGCACCCCGCACCCCGGACCGCGCACCGCGGACCGCGCACCGCGGACTACAGCTCCACGATCTCCGCCGCGGCGCGGCCGTTCTCTATCCGCAGCAGACCAACCGACGGCTTCAGATTGAACCGCCGCGGGCCAGCGGCACCCGGGTTGACGATGAGGGTGTTCCCGCGGGTTTCGATCAACGGTTTGTGCGTGTGGCCGTAGACGATGACGTCGGCGGTATATCGACGCGAGAGGTTGTCTGGCCTCGGGCTTCCCAGCTCGTGACCGTGCGTCAGAACGATCTTCAACCCGCCGAGCGTGAGGTCGACGCGCTGAGCGAGATCGAGCTCCGGTCCGTCCGTATTGCCCATCACGGCGTGCACCGGAGCGATGGCGGACAACTCACGAAGGACTGCGTGCGTGCCGACGTCGCCCGCGTGCAGGATCACCTCGGCTCCATGCAGGGCGGCGAGCGCTTCGGCACGCATCAGCGAATGGGTGTCAGAGATCAGTCCAACGAGCACGCCGTCACCGGTTGCTGTCACCCGTCCCTGCTTTCCCCTGCAGGAACCGGTCGAACCATCCGACGATGTGCTGGAGGCGTTCGACGCGGTGCCACGGTTTGCCGGACCGCGACAGCTCGTGGTTCTCGTCGGGGAAGCGCACCATCACGGTCTCGCGCTTCAGGAACTTGAGCGCGCGGAACAGTTGCTCGCCGCCCGCCGCCGGCGGCGTGCGCCAGTCCTCGTCGCCCAGGATGAACATCAGCGGGGTCTGGATCTTTTCGACATGCGTGATCGGGGAGCGGCGTTCGAAGTCGGCCGGGTCCTGGAAGGGCGGCCTGCGGAACCAGGTGGGACGGAACAATGTGAAGTCCGCCGTATACCAGAAGTTGGTCCAGTCGGAGATGTCACGCTGGCTCACGGCCGCCTTGAAGCGGCTGGTCTGCGTGACCGTCCAGTTCGTGAGCAGACCGCCGCCGCTCCCTCCGGTGACGCCCATCCGCGCTTCGTCGACGTAGCCCTTCTTCAGGATCTCGTCGACACCCGCCATGATGTCCTTGTAGTCGTCGCCCGGGTAGTTGAACTGGATGATGTTGCCGAACTCCTGGCCGTAGTTCGAACTGCCGCGCGGGTTCGTGTAGAGCACGACGTAGCCCTTGGCCGCCATCCACTGGAACTCGTGCGTGAAGGTGTTGCCGTACGCGGCGTGTGGGCCGCCGTGAATCTGGACGATGAGCGGATACTTCCGCGACGGATCGAAGCCAGGCGGTTTCAGGATCCAGCCCTGGATCTGCCGTCCGTCGAAACTCGAGTACCAGATCTCCTCCGGCTCGTTCATGCTCAAGCCGTTGAACAACTCGTCGTTGAACGTCGTCAGGCGCGTCGGCTTGTTCCCGGTGATACCGTCGCCGACGTAAAGATCACCCAGCGATGTGTTGGTCGAGATCACCATCGCCAGCTTCCTGCCGCTGTCGTCGGCCGTGTACGACATGACATCGTGCTTCGGTCTGTCGCCGCCGGCGTACACCTCCTTGCCGGCTGCGGCATCGAAGGCGGTCAGATAGGCGCTGCCGTGATGACCGGTTCTGATCAGGATCGACGTGCCGTCGGCCGTCCAGACCGGAGCGGCGGGGTGGCTTCCGCGCGGCGCCCGTTGATCACCCCCGACGCCGCCGCCGGCATCGAAGTCGTAGTCCGCGGTGAGGTTCCGCGGCGTGCCGCCGGGCGCATCGATCACCCAGAGGTCCGTCTGCGAGTACGACCGTTCGGGATCGCCGCGCAGGGTTCCGAAGAAGGCGATGCGCTTGCCATCCGGCGCAATCGTGTACGCGCCGATGTTGCCGTCGATGCTGGCGATCTCCCTGGGCTCGCCGCCCGTGCGGCTGACCGCGTAGAGGTTGCTGTCGGAGGGAAGGTAGTATGGCTCGCGGCGGCGGTCGGCGGTGAGATAGATCTGTGATCCGTCCGCGGACCACTGGTGGTTGCCCGCGCCGAACTCCCCGGTCGTGACCTGCGCCGGCTTCGGCAGCGCGGGCGGCGCCGTCTCCGGGACATCGACCGTCCAGATGTGGGTGGGCCGGTCGGGATCGATGAAACCGAAATCGGGAACCCCGTTGGCGCGATAGACCGCCCGCGTGATGACCCGCACGTCCGACTCACGCTGCGGCGTGCCGGTCTTCTGCTTGTCGTCCGCCTCGGCCTTCTCTTTGAAGTCCTCCGGCTTGACGCTCGACGTGAACGCGATCATCTTGCCATCGGGTGACCAGACGGGGTTGCCGGCCCCCCGCGGGATCTCGGTCACCGCATGAGCTTCTCCGCCGGCCATCGACATGACGTAGATCTGTGCGGGCTGCGGGCGGCCGTCCTTTTCGGCCACGCGAACGAACGCGAGGCGCCGCCCATCGGGGGACCACCGCGGCGCGCTATCGCGCGTGCCGCCGGTCAGACGCCGCGCCGGGGCCTGCCCGTCGGTCCCCACGATCCAGATCGAGGTGTCGTAGGTGTCGGCCTTCTCGTCGACGTCGACGCGAACGAAGGCGACACGCGCACCGTCCGGCGAGATCTGTGGATCCGACACCCAGACGAACTTCAGCAGGTCGCGCTCGGTGATCGGGCGCTTCTGCGCGAGCGCCGGGGCCGCGGCGAGAATAACCAGGGTGAGGAGGGCGAGCAGTCGCGAGCATCTGTAACGCATGGACCTCTCCAATTTGCTTCTATTCTGCGACAGCAACGCCCGCCCGGCACGTAGAATGACGGCCATGCGTTGTCGAGTTCGATCCGTCGCCGTCCTGGCCGCCATCACCCTCGTTTCGGCCGTCACCGTCGCTCAACAGCGGCCGGCTCCGGAGATCGCCACGGTGCTGCGTCCGGCGCGCGTGTTCGACGGCGAGACGCTGCACGAAGGATGGGCGGTGTGGGTCCGCGGTAATCGGATCGAGGCAGCCGGGCCGGCGGCGGCGGTCGCAACGTCCGGAGCATCGACGGTCGATCTGGCGGGACTCACGCTTCTGCCCGGGCTGATCGAAGGGCACTCGCATGTGTTCCTCCACCCCTACAACGAGACACCCTGGAACGACCAGGTGCTGAAGGAGCCGCTCGGCCTGCGAACCGCACGCGCGGTGAATCACTTGAAGGCGACGCTCGAGGCGGGATTCACCACGATCCGGGACCTGGGCACTGAAGGAGCCGCCTATGCGGACGCCGAACTGAAGGCGGCGGTCGAGCAGGGGATCATCCCCGGACCGCGCATGATCGTGACGACGAAAGCGATCGTGGCGACCGGGAGCTACGCGCCGAAAGGCTTCGCACAGCAATGGGACGTGCCGCAGGGGGCAGAGGAGGCCGATGGCCCGACGCTTGTGCGCGTCGTCCGGGACCAGATCGGACACGGCGCCGACTGGATCAAGGTCTACGCCGACTACCGGTGGGGCGCGCGAGGTGAAGCGGCGCCGACGTTCTCCATCGAGGAGTTGAAGCTCATCGTGGACACGGCCCGGAGCAGCGGTCGTCCGGTCGTCGCGCACGCCAGCACCGCCGAAGGGATGCGCCGTGCCGTCATGGCAGGCGTCGAGACGATCGAGCATGGGGATGGTGGCACGCCCGAGGTGTTCAAGCTCATGGCGGAGCGCGGCGTAGCGTTCTGTCCCACGGTAGCCGCTGGTGATGCGATCACGCAGTACTCCGGATGGAAGAAGGGAGAAGCGCCGGAGCCGGCCAACATCACGAGGAAGCGCGCCAGCTTCAAGGCCGCGCTCGACGCGGGCGTCACGATCCTGGCCGGGGGCGATGTCGGTGTGTTTCCGCACGGCGACAACGCGCGTGAGCTGGAACTGATGGTGACGTACGGAATGCCCCCCGAGGCCGCGCTCGAGAGCGCGACATCGACCGCCGCGCGGGTGCTCCACATCGAGGAACGCGTCGGTCGTGTGAAGGACGGACTCCTGGCGGACCTGATCGCCGTGGACGGCGATCCCACACGTGACATCTCATCCCTTCGCCGTGTCCGCTTCGTCATGAAGGACGGACGCGTGATCCGTAGCCCGGACCCGCGATAGTCCGAGTCGTGATGGACGTCATTCTCCGGACTCCGTGGGGCGGTCCATGGCGAAAGTTCACGGATCCGGTCCGTGTCATAACCGCAACGCACGCGGCCGATGTGCCTCGCGCGTTGGCCGAAGCGGACGCCGAGCTGCAGAAAGGAAGCTACGTGGCCGGCTTCGTCACCTACGAAGCCTCGGCCGGGTTCGAACTGCCGGTGCGGGAGCCCCATCCCGGGTTGCCCCTGGTGTTCTTCGGGGTCTTCGACGAAGGCTCGGTCGAACACCTGCGCCGGCTGCCGGAGGCCGATCCACCGTCGTTCGGATCGTGGACGCCGTCCATCGATCATGCGGCATACCTCGACGCGATCGCCGCGATCAAGAACAGGATCGAGGCCGGCGACACCTACCAGATCAACTACACGTTCCGCCTCGAGGCGCCGTTTGCCGGCGAGCCGCTCGGCGCGATGCACGGCCTCGTCGCCGCGCAGGACGGGCCCTGGGGCGCCTACGTCTCAACAGGCCAGCACGTGATCTGTTCGGCGTCGCCGGAACTGTTTTTCAGCGTGGATGGTGAGCGGGTGACCTGCCGTCCAATGAAGGGCACCTCCGCCAGGGGCTACTGGCCCGACGACGATCACGCGCGGGCGGAGGCGCTGCGCGCGTCGCCGAAGAACCGCGCCGAGAACGTGATGATCGTCGATATGGTCCGGAACGACCTGGGCCGCATCGCACGCACCGGTTCGGTACGCGTGATCTCGCTCCATGACATCGAGCGCTATCCGCTGCAGTGGCAGATGACGTCCACGGTGGAAGGGCTCGTGCCCCAGCCGTCTCTCGAAAAGCTGTTCGGTGCGATGTTTCCGTGCGGGTCCATCACCGGGGCGCCCAGGATCAGCTCGATGGGGATCATCCGGGATCTGGAGTCGACGCCGCGGGGAGTCTATACGGGCGCCATCGGCTTTGCGTCCCCGCACGGGCAGGCGCATTTCAACGTGGCGATCCGGACTGTGGTGTTCAACCTCGCGGCCGGTCGAGCGGAATTCGGCGTCGGCAGCGGCGTGGTGTGGGATTCCGTCGACCGCGACGAGTACGACGAATGCCTGCTCAAGGCCGAGATGCTGAGCGGCTCTCCACGGCCGGCGTTCGTCGGCGGTGCGTCCTACATCACGGCCGAGCGTCCCGGCTTCAAGTTGCTCGAGACGATCCTCTGGACGCCGGACGACGGTTTTGCGTTGCTCGACCGCCACCTGTCCCGGCTCGGCGCGTCCGCCGCCTCTTTCGGCTTCACCTGTGATCTCGATGACGTGCACCGGCAGCTGGGGCTTGCGGTCGGAGATCTCCGGGGACCGAGCCGCACGAGGATCCTGCTCGATCACGATGGGAGCGTGCTCTGCGAAGCGGTAGACCTCGTCCCGCTGAACGATCCGCTGCGGGTGGCGTTGGCTGCCGAACCGATCGATCGGTCCGACGTGTTCCTCTATCACAAGACCACGAAGCGCGACGTCTACGATCGTGCCCGGGCGTCGCGGCCGGAGGCCGACTCCGTGCTTCTCTGGAATGACGCCGGCGAAGTCACCGAAGGGACCGAGGCGAACCTCGTGATCGTCCGCGACGGGGTAAAGGTGACGCCGCCGATCGACTGCGGATTGCTCCCCGGCACGCTGCGCGCCGAACTCCTGGCGTCCGGCCAGATCGTAGAAGGGCGGGTTATGAAGGACGAACTCGCGTCGGCCGACGAGATCTGGCTGATCAACTCGGTCCGTGGCTGGATGCGCGTCGTGCTGGTCGCCGGCGTGGACGGCGCCGGGGGGGACGGCGGGGCATAAAGCCCCGCCCTACGTACGCGGCCCGTGGGGCGCCCCTTTACGGGGTGCCGGGGTCGACGGCGGGGCGTAAGGCCCCGCCCCACGTACGTGGTACGTAGGGCACCCCTTTACGGGGTGCCGGGGTCGACGGCGGGGCGTAAAGCCCCGCCCCACGTACGTGGTACGTAGGGCGCCCCTTTATGGGGCGCCGCGCATCTTAAAACACGATCCGCAACCCGCCGTTGACCGTGCGTCCTTCGAGCGGCGCCCAGGCGTCCACGGTCACGCGTCCGTCGGCGGATGGCGTCGGGCGGAGGATGGGCGACCACTTCGTCTGCCGGGTCCCGGTCAGGTTCTCACCGTTAACGAACAATCGATAGCGTCCGAACCGCCGCTCCGCGAGCAGGCCGACGATCACGTACGGCTCGCTGCGAGCGCGAAACGGATCCGCCTCGAGCCGCTGCTTCCCCGTGTAGTACCACTCGATCCCGATCCGGCCGCTGTCCTCCCACTCCGCCATCGCGACGAGCCCCGCCGAGTGCCGCGGCGTCAGCGCGACGTCGGCTGTCCCCAGGTCGGTATGCTCGCGGGCCCGGACGTAGGTATAGGTTCCGGTCAGCGCGAACGGCTCGCGTCGTATGGTGCCCAGCAGCTCCACGCCGGTGTTCGTGGTCGGCTCATCGAGATTGCGCAGCTCGTAGGTGTCCACGCGTTCGACGTGGACGGGATGACGGATACTCGATCGAAAGAACGTCGCCGTCGCACTGACGGGCCCAAGCTCGCGCGTGAGGTCGACCGAGAGGGACCGTCCGCGTTCGGCTTCGAGCGGCACCGGGATCTCGAGCCGTGTCAGGCCGGCTGCTTCCGTTTCTTCGGTCAGCGCTGAGGGTCCGAAGAATCCGGTGCCGAACGACAGCCGGCTGATCCAGCCGCCGCCGCGCACGAGCGAGGAGATCCTCGGACTGACGAACCAGCCGTAGCGGCTGTGGTGGTCCGTGCGGGCGCTCAGTGAGGCCGTCCACCAGTCGGTCAGCTCGATGTCGTCCTGCGCGAACAGCCCGGGGATGGTGAACGTGTAGGAGAAGCGAGGTACGTCGCGCGCCGTGTAGCGCTCGCGTTCGAGCGCCCCGCCGACGACCCATGTATGGCGTCCCGCGGCGCCGCGGATCGTCAGTTCGCCGAAGAGGGTGGTGTGCACGTCGTTCTCGAGCACGGCGCCCAGTCGATGATCGTGCCGCTGGCGCGAGAGGGCCAGACGCGCCGTGCCCACGTACCGGCCGGCCAGCAGTGTGCGGCCTACCAATCCGCCGTCCAGCCGCAGAGTGTCGAGCGCCTCTACACGCGAGAGGCCCTTGTCCCAGGGGTTGCCGTTGTTCGTCGTCCCGCCCTCTCTGGACTCGGTCGTGAGTCCCATCGTGGCAAACAGCGTGCGGCCCTGCCCATCGTCCCAGAAGAGCCGCGGGCGAAAGACACCGCGCCCGTATTGGGGCAGGTCGGCCCAATCGTCGTCGTTCACGTCCGTTTTCTGCTGGATGTGCGCGCCGCCCAGGAAGGTGAAACCCCACCCGCGAGGGAGGGGCGTCGAATGCCAGAACACTCCATCCGTTCCTCCGCGGCTCGACGCATTGAGCAGGACCTCGGTCTCGGGCGTGTTGCCGGGACGGCGGGAGATCAGGTCGATGACGCCGCCCATCGCACCCGCTCCATACAGCGCGGATGCCACCCCCTTGATCACCTCGACCTGGCCCAGGTCCATCGGTGGAATCTGGAGCAGGCCGATGCCGCCGGTTTCGCCGAAGAGCGGGAGCCCGTCTGATAGCACCCGCGTGTAACGTCCCCGCATGCCCTGCACGCGCACGCTGGCGGCGCCGAGCGACGCCGAGGTCGCCTGCACGCGCATGCCTCCCATCTCGTTCAGCATCATGACGATGTCGCCGGGCGTCATGAGCATCTTCTCTTCGATCTCCTCGCGGACGAGCACCTCGACGCGCATCGGTTGGTCTTCGAGGCGCTTGTCCGTGCGTGTCGCGGAGACGGTGATCTCTTCTTCGTGCGTGGGTTCCGCGATCAGGGTGACGAGCACGCGTTGCTCCGGCTGGCCGGTGACGGCGATGTCCTTGGTGACCGAGAGATAGCCGGGAAGCGAAACCTCGACGCGAACCGTTCCAATCGGAACCGGGGTGATGACGACGCCGGTGTCGCCGGTCGTATGCGGCGTTCCGGCGACGACGACGGTCGCGCCGGAGACGGGGCGACGGTCTGCCTGGACCTCGATGCGGAGACTGGCGGGCTGAACGATGACGAGAGACGTCAGAAGGAGGAGAGCCGGAACCGGGAGCATTAGTCGCAGTATTTCACGATCGGCTCAGTCGGGAATAGGGAACGGGGAACAGGGAACAGGGAACAGGGAACAGGGATCAGGGATCAGGGATCAGGGAATAGGGAATAGGGAACGGGGAACGGGGATCGGGGCGTTCACGGAAATTCAGAGTTCTTCAGAGCCCGTTCACGACATGCACCGGATGGCCGCTGGATACTCGAGTCGACTCGACTATGAAAGGACCCCGATCGATCATGTGGATTGCCCGAGCGCTTGCCATCGGTGTGAGTCTGTTCCTGGCCATCTTCGCGCTGGATGCGTGGGATCCGGGGAGGCGGCTGGGTGAACGGCTGGCGGAGGTTGCCATCCACCTGATCCCGTCGGCCCTGGTCCTCACGATCGTCGCCGCCGCCTGGCGTCGTCCCTGGATCGGCGGCGCGTCGTTTCTGGGCCTTGCGGTCGCGTATGCCGTGTCGGTCGACTTCAGGCCGGACTGGATCCTCGCCATCTCCGGCCCCTTGCTCATCGTGGGCCTCCTCTACCTGTGGCCCCGCCGAAAAAAGGGGACAGTCACCTTTTCGCTAAGTTGTTGATTCTACGGGGACAGTGAGTGTCGCCGCTTCACTCCGCGCGGAGGGTTTTGGCGGGGTCGAGCCGGAGGATCCTCAGCGCCGGCAGCAGGCTGGCGAGCGCCGCCACAACTACGAACAGGACGGCGACGGCCACGTACGTGGCGGGATCCGTTGGGCTCACCCCGAACACGAACGACTGGATCACCGTCGTGGCGCTACGTGAAACGATCATGCCGGTGATCACGCCGGCCCCTGCGAGGAGCACACCCGGCGCCGCGACGGTGGCGATCGCCCGTCCGGCCGTTGCGCCGAGCGCCATCCGGATCCCCATCTCGCGCGTGCGCTCGGTCACGGACGAGGAAATCAGGCCGTGGATCCCGATCGCGGCGAGCCCGACCGCCGCTCCGGCGAGCGTCAGCAGGAGCACCATCATCAATCGCGGCATCGCCATCGCCTCGGCCTGGACGTCAGCCATGGATCGGATCCCGGCGAATGGCAGCATCGGATCCGCACTGTCGACAGCCCTGCGCAGCATCGGCGCGATGCCCTCCGGCGCGCCATGCGCGCGGACGATGATCGACGTGGGGAACCAGACATGCACCTGGCGCAGCATGCCGTCGCTCGTCTGCGTCAGCGGGATGTAGGCGAGCGGCGCCGGGGCGAGAGGTCCGCGGTTGCCGAAGCTCGGTTTCAGCTGGACGTCGCCGACCACGCCGACGATCTCGCGATCCATGCCCGAGAGACGGATCCGCCGGCCCACGGGATTCTCGCCCTCGAAGTACTCCCGCATCATCGTCTCGTTCACGACGACCACCCCGGGTGACGTGGCGGTGTCGCGCTCGTCGAACGCGCGCCCGGCGCGGACAGGAATCCGCAGCGCGGAGAAGAACCCCGGAGTGATGTAGGTCGCGTTGGTGATCCGCCCCTGTTCCGCGGATGCCTGCGGCCCATCCAGATGCCGGAAGCCGATGTTCAGCAGGCGTTCGTACGGCAGGCCGAGCGAGATCGCCGCCCCTTCGACGCCGGGCGATTGACGGAGCCGCAGCAGCGTCGCGTCAGCCAGGGCGTTCACCTGGACCGAGGTTCGATAGCGCGCGTCCTGGAGCGACACGGTCGCGGCGTAGACGTCCCGGCCATCGAATCCGGGGTCGAGACCGCGCAGGTGCGTGAACGTACGGACCAGGAGCCCCGCCCCCGCGAGCAGGACGACACCGAGCGCCACCTGTGTGACGATCACGAGATTGCGGGTGCGGCGCGACGCGCTTCCCGCTACGGTGCGCGCTCCCGATCCGTCGAGCCCCCGGCGAACGTCCACGCGCGTCGCCTGCAGGGCGGGCACCAATCCGAAGAGGGCCGTCGACGCGACTGCGAGAACCACCGCGACCGCGACCGCCCGCCCGTCGAGCGCGATCGGCTGCCACAGGCCCATCGCATCCATGGCGAGCCTTTCGAGCGCGTCGAGGACGATCAGACTGGTAAACAATCCGACGGTGCCACCGATGAGCGCAAGCACGAAGCTTTCCATCAGCAGTTGGCGGACCATCGCAGCCCGGCCACTGCCGAGCGCCATGCGGGTTGCGATCTCGCGGGATCGCTGTGAACTGCGCGCGAGCAGCAGGCCCGCCAGGTTGACGCAGGCGATCAGCAGGACGACCGCCACGGCTCCCCACAACATGGTCAGCGGACGGCGGAATGGTTCCGTCAGACCACGCTGGAGCGGAACGGTGTCGTACGACAGTCGCACGTCCGGATTGTCGTGTCGGATCAGTTGATTGATCTGCGGACCCAGCCGTGCGATCTCGGCATCCAGCTGTTCCGCCGGGACCCCGGGGAGCCGCCGGAGCAGCACCGCATAGTTCTCGCCTTCTCCTTCGCCGTCGGTGCCGGCGCGCAGCGGCGTCCACAGATCGGCGCGGACGCCGGTCTGCGTTCCGCGCGGCATGATCCCGACGACGGTGTGGGTTTCGCCGCGGAGCATGATGGGCTTGCCGACGATGGCGGGATCGCCGCCGAGGGCCGATCGCCAGAACTCGTACCCCAGCACGACGACCGGCAGCCCGCCGCGCTGGTCCTCTTCAACCGTGAACTCCCGTCCGACCATCGGCTGCACGCCGAGGACACGGAAGAACCCGGCGCCGACGCGCTGCTGGTCGGCGTGCGTCACGTGATCTCCAGCGACGACATTGACGCCGCTGACCCAGGTGGAAAAGACCGCGCGGTCCGCGCTCGCGAGGTGATCGCGAACGGTGATCCACGCAGTGCCGTTCTGCGACGTCCGCTGATACGAGCCGGCCGGGCTCGTGGTCGTCGTCTGCATCAGCGCGAGACGGTCAGGGTCCGGATAGGGGAGCGGCTTGAGCAGGACGGCGTCGACGATGCTGAAGACGGCCGTGTTGATCGCGATCGCCAGCCCGAGGGTGGCGATGGCGGTCAGCGTGAACCCGGGCGACTTTCGCAGCATGCGGACGGCATAGCGAAGGTCGCGGCTGAACGTCTCGATGAAGGGAATAGTGCCCATCTCGTTCAGGGGGCTTAGACGAGACGGCTATTCGAAAGGTTTAGGCACGGACTCGAACGCCGTGAGGATCCACGCCGAGGTTTGCTAGTCTCCCCGGATCCTCCGGATCTTGGCATCCCTGTCGGACTCGAACTGCGCGATGTCGCGGCGGAGTTCCTCCCGTTTCAGCTCGAGTTCCTGCGGATCGAAGATCGAGGCGGTCTGTGACTGGTGCATGATGCGGCGTTCGGCGATCCGCGCATCGCAGACGCTGCGGGCTTCGGCGATCGCCTCGCGCTGCTCGTCGGTGAGCGTCTTCTGCTCGATTCCGGCTTCCTCGTCCTTCTTCTTCAATCGTTCGAGCACCAGTTCCAGCGCGCTCTTCGGTGCGTCAGACATAGTCACAGGATAGCGCGGTGCGCGGTCCGCGGTGCGCGGTCCGGGGTCCGGGGTCCGGGGTCCGGAGTGCGGCTACTCCGTTCGGAGCGCCGCGATGGGATCCGTCTGGACGGCCCGCAGAGCGGGGACGAGTGTCGCCCCGAGCGCCACGACGACGATCGTGGCCGCGACGGCAGACCAGACGGTGAGATCGTGTGCGCCGATGCCGTACAGCTGTGACTCGAGAAGCTGGACGCCCCAGTAACTGAGAAGCGCGCCGGCGCAGAGGCCGAGGAGAAGCGACGCCAGCTGCTCGCGAACGAGCAAGCCTACGACTCGTGCGCGGGTTGCACCGAGCGCGATGCGGATACCGACCTCCCGCGTGCGCTGTGCAGCCGACATCGCCAGCAGGCCGAAGATCCCGGTGGCGAGGACGACGATGGCGCCGGCGCCGAGCGATCCGAACAGCCAGGCCGGCAGCGCGCGATGTCGTACCGACGCGAACAACGCGTCCGTATGGGTCGAGGCTTGTTCCAGAACGTATCCGCGCCCGGCGAGCGCCGCGAGGGCAGGCCCGAGCACCTCGTCGGCGGGGCCTGTCGTACGCACGTGGAAGTACGCACCGTAGCGGCCCGGGTCGGCGACGAAGGGCACGTAGATGTCGCCGATGGGATCGGTGTCGAGCGCGGCGTACCGGGCATCGCCGACGATTCCGATCACCGTTATCGCCGGCGCGGACTTCGAGAATCGGGGCACGAGCTGCCGGCCGATCGCGGATCGATCCGGCCACAGCATCCGTGCCGCGCGTTCGCTGACGATCGCGACCCGCGGATCGTTCCACTCGCCTCGGGCGGGCCAGCGGCCGTCGACGAGCCGAAGCCCCATCAGATCGAAGTAGTTCGCCGTTACCTGCCGGGAGGAGACTCCGGTGATCTCTCCGGTCCAGCCCGACGGAACCACCGTCGTCCACGGAATACCTTGCCGCGCAAAGAGCGGCTGGATCGACGACACGGCCACGGCGTCCACCCCATGGACGCTCGACAGGATCGAGGGAACGGCCGCGAGCTTCTCGATGGTTTCCGTTCGATTCGCGGATTCGTTGACGAACAACTCGAGCAGCAGCATGCGGTCTCGTTGAAAGCCCGCATCGTTCCACCACGCCGCGGCCAGGCTCGAAGCCGTCAGTCCACCGGCGGTCAGCAGCACGAATGCGGCCGCGACCTGGATGGCCACGAGCGGCCGGGCGAGCCTCCGAACCGGCCGGGTGGCGGTCGCATCCACCTCCTCGAACCTCGAGGTTGCGCCGAGGCGGCCGGCCATGCGTGCGGGCCACAGGGCGACGAGGCCCGTCGTGACGACCGACAGGATGAGCGCTGCGGCGTACACCCGGTAGTCGATGGCCGGGGCCTTGAGCAGCGTCATCGTTGGGGGAAGAAGGTCCACCGTCCAGATCAGGAGTGGCCGTGCGATCAGGAGCGCTGCTCCGGTCGCGATTGCCGCGGGTGGAGCGAGTTCGGCCAGAAGAGCGCGGACGACCGCCCAGCCTCGCGCGCCGAGCGCGACCCGCACGGCCAGCTCGCGCCGCCGTTCGATGTTGCGGGCGGCCACGAGACCGGCCAGGTTGACGCACGCGAGCAGGAGCAGCACGGCCGACGCCGAGAGAACGAGGGCAAGAGCCGGACGCTGCCGTCGTGCGAGGTGATCCGCGAGCGGGATGAGACGGACTTCGTCGAACCGAATGCGCTGGATCAGTTCCGCGGGTTCGTGTCCGGGTGGAGGAACCGCTTCCGGCAGGTTCGCGGAAGCCGCGCGCAGACGTCCGGTGACCGCCGCCAGGTCTGCGTCCGCTCCGACGCGCGCAATAACGTGATAGTCGCGCCGGTTGTTCGCGCGGAACTCCCGCGGAATCGGCGACAGCATCTCCGGCGGTTCCTGGTTCAGATCGAGCGGGAACACGAAGTCCCGCGCGAGAACGCCGGCGATCCGGATGCCCGAGACGAAATCCTCCCGGCTGGTTCTGATGATGGTTCGTCCGACGACCGTCGGGTCTCCGCCGAACTCCTTGCGCCAGTACTCGTATGAGAGCAGAACCGGTCTGATGCGCTGCCCGGTCCGTTGGCTTACGGCCAGCCAGTCGAAATCGGCGGGGACGAATCCTCCGAGCAATGGCGGTCTGCCGGTGACCTCGAAGAACCGCTCGTCGATCGACGTGCCGAGATTGGCTGCCTGGCTCACAACTGTGAAGCTCAGCTCGGGTGCCGCTTGCGTCCATGCTTCGACTTCCCGCCACGAAACCGCCGGCGGCTCGATCCGCGGAGCCGCGGAGGCGTCGGCTCGCACCAGAAACAACTCGCCGGAGCGCAGGAACGGCAGCGGCTTGAACAGCACGCCGTCGGTGACGGCGAACGCCACTGTCGTCAACGCGATCCCGACGGCCAGCACACCGGTGACGGAGAGGGCATACCACGGCGCGCGACGAAGCGAGCGCCAGCCGTATCTCAGGTCGCGGAAGAAGGCGGTCACGGGACGGACGATACTACAACTCGAAGCGATGAAGGCGGTCGCGGCGTAACGTCAGCCCGGCTCGCGAATCGACCACGATGGTCCGGTCGGCCGGCACGACCACGATGACCCGCGCATCGCCGGCGTCGAGCCGCAGATGGACGTGCTGCTCGCTGCCGACGGTCTCGACGAGTTCGATGGTGCCGGAGAGATCGCCGGCGCCGTCGATCGAGAGCGTGACGTCGTGTGGACGGAATCCAACGACGCCGCGTGCGCCGGATTCGACGAGGGACGCGTCGACGATATTCATCGGCGGCGAACCGAGGAAGCGCGCGGCGAACAGTGTGGCGGGCTGGCGGTAGATCTCCATCGGCGCGCCGGCTTGCTCGATCCGTCCGTCCTTCAGGATGACGATCCGCTGGCCGAGCTTCATCGCTTCTTCCTGATCGTGGGTGACGTAGATCATCGTCGCGCCGAGACGCCGGTGGAGCAGGGCGATCTCCGCCCGTGTATCGAGCCGCAGCGCGGGATCCAGATTGGAGAGCGGCTCGTCGAAGAGAAACGCCTTCGGCTCGCGGACGATCGCGCGCCCGAGCGCGACGCGCTGCCGCTGTCCGCCGGAGAGCTGGGCCGGACGACGGTCGAGGAGCGGTTCGATCTGGAGAGAGTCGGCCACCTTCGCGACGCGTGTGGCGATCTCGCCCGGAGGGATCCGGTGCATGCGCAGGCCGAACGCCAGGTTCTCCCGAACAGTCTTGTGCGGGTAGAGCGCGTAACTCTGGAACACCATCGCGAGATCCCGCGCCTGGGGAGGGACGTGCGTCACGTCGTGCCCGTCGATCAGGATCCGTCCGCTGGTCGCCGCGTCGAGTCCGGCGATCAGCCGCAGCAGCGTGCTCTTGCCGGATCCCGATGGTCCGACGAGAACGACCAGCTCGCCGTCCGCGATCTCGAGCGACACGTCACGCACGCCGGCGTGGCCGCCCGGGAAGATACGGGTGACGTTATCCAGCGCTATCGCGGCCATGCGCTCACGCAGAGGCCCCCGCTGGTATTCCAGGTCAGTGTCAGACCTCCCCCGTTCAGCCCTGAGACTCAAACCCCACTCTTTACCATTTACCATCTGCCATTTACCATCCGGGGCCGCGTCAGCCTTTGACTGCCCCCGCCGTCAATCCCTGAGTGATCCTCCGCTGGAACATCACGACAAGCACGATCACTGGAAGCGTCGCGACCACGGCCGCGGCGAGGATTTGTCCCCACGGCACCTGATACTGTCCGCGGAACAGCGCGATCGCGACCGGCACGGTGTAGCGCTCCGGTCCGAGCGTGAACGACAGGGCGAAGAGGAACTCGTTCCAGCAGTACACGAAGGTCAGGATGGCCGTGGTTGCGATCCCGGGCCAGGCAAGCGGTGCCACGATCTCGATCAGCGTGCGCATCTGGCCCGCGCCGTCCATCGCGGCCGCCTCCTCGACGTCCGGCGGCAACTGGCGGAAGTAGCCGACGAGCAGCCAGATCGTCAGCGGCATCGCGAAGGTGAGATAGGGCAGCACCAGGCCCGGATAGGTGTTGATCAGTCCGGCTTCACGCAACAGCAGGTAGAGCGGTGCGACGAGCGAGATCTGCGGAAACATCGATACCGCAAGGACGAAGGCGAGGATCGCGTAGCGTCCGCGGAACCGCATCCGCGCGAGTGCGTAGGCGCAGGCGCCTCCCAGCGTGACGGAAAACGCCGTCGTCGTGGCCGCAACGATGAGCGAGTTCCGGATGGGGATCCAGAAGTTCCGTTCGTCGAACAACGCGCGATAGTGGTCGGCGACGAAGGGCCCGCGCCACAGCGCCCGTGACTCGAAGAGCCGCGACTCCGGCGTGAACGATGCGAGCACCATCCACGCGAGCGGCAGCGCGCTCGCCACGATGACGAGGATGGCCGTCCGGGTCGCCCAACGCGTCATGCCCCCTCCTCCAGCAGCGTGCGTCCGGCCAGGCGAATGTAGAGCAGGGCCAGGACGAAGGTGACGATGAAGATGATGACGGAGAGGGCGGATCCGTATCCGAAGCGGAGATGCTGCAGCAGCGTGTTGAAGGTGTAGAGGGAGATCGGTTCGGTCGACGTGCCGGGGCCTCCTCCGGTGAGCACGTAGATGACGTCGAAGACGCGGAACGCGTCCAGCGCGCGGAAGAGGATGGCGACCAGCAGCGCCGGCCGGAGCAGGGGCAGTGTGATCTCGCGGAACTGACGCCAGTCGCTCGCGCCGTCCATGCGGGCGGCGTCGTAGAGTGACGGATCGATCGACTCGAGGCCGGCGAGCAGCAGGAGTGCGACGAACGGCGTCATCTTCCAGGCGTCCGCGAGGACGATGGGGATCCAGGCGGCGACGGGGTCCGCGAACCAGTTGAACGCCGATCCTTCAAAGAGAAAGCGCCAGATCATCGCGGCGACGACCATCGGCACCGCCCACGACATCAGCACGATGACGCGGATGAGCGCGCGTCCTCGCAGGGCGCGGCTCATCGCGAGCGCGAAGACGAGTCCGAGGAGCAGCTCGAGGGTGACGGATGCGGCGACGAAGGCGGCGGTGTGGAGGACGGCGTCCCTGAGGCGCGCGTCCGAGAAGGCTTCGACGTAGTTGTCGAGCCCGATGAACGGCCGTCCGAGCCAGGGCATCCGCAGGTCGTGCAGGTGTAGCGACTCCCAGACGGTCCACGCCATCGGCGCGATCGCCACGAGCCCGATCGCCGCCAGCGCGGGCAGGACCAGCCACCGGCCGCGCCCAGGGGTCAGACCTTGAATTTTGCACCTCCAATTTTTTGGTGCCAACACCGTTGGCACGATTTCGCAAGGAATTCAAAATTCAAGGTCTGACCCCCGGGTTGAGCCCCACACGCGCAAGCAGGGTGCGCATGTCGCGGGCGGCGTCTTCGAGGGCCGGACGGGGCTCCTGCTGGAGCGTCAGGACGCGGTGAAGGCGGATCTGCAGGATCTCGGACAGCTGCGTGTAGACCGGCGTCACCGGACGCGGTTCGGCGGCGTCCACGATCCGCAGCGCCTCGGAGGGATCGATCCCAAGCGCCCCCTCGAGCGCGCTCCCTCGATAGGGCGAGCGCCGCGAGGGAAACTGCCCGACGACCCGCGCGCGCTCGATCATCTGCTCCGGAGCCGTCAGGAACCGGACGAGCGCCCACGCATCGTCCGGCTGCGTCGTCCGCGCGTTGATCGCGAGCTGCGAGCCGCCGAGCG
The DNA here is from genome assembly GCA_036401215.1 of Vicinamibacterales bacterium. Taxonomy (GTDB): domain Bacteria; phylum Acidobacteriota; class Vicinamibacteria; order Vicinamibacterales; family 2-12-FULL-66-21; genus JACDCA01. The sequence continues at coordinate 21,958 of DASWVN010000108.1, forward strand.
CCGCGGTCGGTTCGCCATCGGGCGTGGCGGGCATCGGCGCGACCGCGAACCGGCCGGCGACCGGCGAGTCCGGGGCCTGCAGGAGCGCGAACGCGTACGGCCAGTTGCGCATCATCGCGGACGTGCCGTTCTGGAACGCGAAGCGCGCCTGCTCCTCCTGCCACGTCAGCGTCGCGGACGGGACGATGCCGTCGCGGTGGATCGCATCGCGCATCCACGTCAGCGCGCGCACCGCGGGATCGGCGTCCACGACGACCGCGCCCTCGTCGTCCAGGATCCGTCCGCCGAAGCCGCCGAGCACCTCGACGAAGACGGTGATCAATCCCTCGTACCGCGCGGCCTGCCACGCGAGTCCCTGGCGGACGGCGCCAGTCTGGATCGCGCGCTGCGCGGCGGCGGTCAACTCGTCGAAGGTGGTTGGCGCGCGTTCGAGCAGGTCGGTCCGCCAGTACAGCATCCCGACGTCGATGAACCAGGGGAGCCCGAAGAGACTGCCGTTCCACTGGTTGGCCGCGATCGCGGCGGGAAAGAAGTCGTCGGTCGCCGGACGGAACGGATCGAGCGGCAGGAGCCATCCGGCGGCGGCGAACTCGGGCGTCCAGACGACGTCGAGTTGGAGGACGTCGGGATCATCGGCGTGCGCGTTGAGCCACTGGACGTAGAGCTGGTGGCGCTGATCGGCGGAATCGGGCGTCGAGCGGAGTTCGACGGGAACGCCGTGTGTCGCGGTAAACCGCGCGAGCTGTGTGCGCAGAACGTCCGCTTCGCGGCCGACGGCACTGCCGGAGAAGGTCAGGACGTCGGGTTCGTCGCTACAGCTCGCGCCGAGCAGAGCGATCACGATGAGCAGCGCGCGGACCCACACGGGGCGATCATAGCCGCTGGCGGTGAAACTCCGAACTCCGAACTCCGAACTCCGAACTCCGAACTCCGAACTCCGAACTCCGAACTCCGAACTCAGAACTGCGAACTCCGAACTCCGAACTCAGAATCGAGAACTAGTTCATAGTTCGGAGTTCATAGTTCGGAGTTTCCGATCTCCACCTCGAGTCCCGCCTCGCCTCGGCACGGCGGCTCCGCTACGGCTTTCAGCTCGTACACGCCCCCCTTGCCGTACTTGTGGCTGCGGGTGAGCGGCAGCGTGCCCGAGATTCTGTCGACCGTCCCATCTCCGAAATCCATCGTCACCGTGCATTCGCCGCGGCCGTTGATCGTGATCAGCATCTCGGCGTTCTGCGTGTCAGGACCCGCTGCGGCGGCCAGGTTCCACACGCCCTGGTTGATCGCCTTGACGTCGAGTTTCGCGCGCGCCACCCCTTCGCACGGCGCTTCCGGCGTCGCGACGACCAGGTATTCACCATCGCCGGGATAGTTGTGCTTCACGCGGTCGGGGAGATCGGCGGTTCGGCGATCGCTCTTGCCGTCCCCGTAGTCCAGCGCATAGGTGCACGACCCTGATCCGAGAAGCGAGATGAACACGCCGCCTCCCTCCTCCGCGGTGGCGGGGTGAAATTCGATCCGGGTGATGCGTCCGCCCTGTCGCTGTGCCGAGAGATGCGCCGCCGCAAGGACAAGCAGAAGCAGAAGCCATACATGCCGTCGCATGAGTTCCTCCACGACAGGGAGGGGCAACACGCGTGCCATGAGCTGGAATCGAGAATCGGCGCCGGCGGGCGCGCGTACGACGCTCGCGCCGTGTCGCCCGCGGCGGCGCAAGCTGTTACAGTTACACCCAACCCAACGGTCAGGGCAGCGCCTTCAACACCCTCATCGCCTTCGAATCCTCCGTCGGCCTGAGGGCAGGCAGGCGGTGTCTTCATCAAGTTCGGCGTGACCGCCGGACATCAGACAGGAGGTTCCTTGCATCTCAACAGGATTCTTGCGGCCGTGACCGCGCTTGGCATCTGGGCCCTCGCGCCGGACGCGATGGCGCAGACGCCCACCATCACGTCGGTCTCGATCTCGGGTACCGGGGTGAGCGTCTCGGGCACGAACCTGACCGGGACGTCCGCGATCACGATCGCCGATCAGACGGTCACCGCAATCACGGTCAACAGCGACGGCACTCTGGTGATGGGGGACTTGCTCGTGCCGCTCGCGGCCGGCTCGCACCGGATGACGCTCACCGTCACATCGGTCCAGACGCCGACGTGCCCGACCGGGCAGCCCGGCCCCACCTGGGTCTGCGTTGCGGGTGGAGGGTGGGTGCCGCCGGATCACCCGCTGGCCGTCAGCGGCACGTCGACGACCCAGACCTTGACGTTTGTCGTCGCCGAAGGCGTGGACGGAACTGTGGGGCCGCAGGGGCCGCAGGGGCCCACCGGTCCGAGTGGTCCGGCCGGTCCGAGCGGCGGCGCCATCCTCCCCGACGGCCTCGCCGTGGCCCCGTCACTTGCGTTCATGAACAGTCCGACGACCGGATTCTATCGTTCAGCACCAGACCAGTTCGCCATCGCGACCGCCGGCAGTGGCCGTCTCATCGTACGCGCCGATGGAGACGTGGAGTTCCCGGGTCGCTGGCGCCGGGGCGGCGCGGTATTCCTGCATGCACCGGGCACCAGCATCGGCCTCGGCTCGAGTACGCTCGGCAGCTTGACGACCGGTCAGCTCAATGTCGCGATCGGCGCGGATGCCCTTGGAAGCCTCACCACCGGAAGCAGCAATATTGCTCTCGGCGCGGCCCTCCATAAGAACACGACGGGAAACAACAACATCGGCATCAACACCAATGCGCTGGTGGCCAACACGACTGGGCACAACAACGTGGCTCTCGGCGTCAACGCGCTGTTGGAGAACACGAACGGAAGCAACAACGTGGCTCTCGGCGTCAACGCGCTGTTATCCAACACCACGGGCAGCAACAACGTCGCCATCGGTAGCAACGCGGGATCGAATCTGTTGAACGGCAGTTCGAATCTCTATCTGGCCAACCCGGGAATCGCGAGCGAGTCGCAAACCATCCGCATCGGTACCGGCCATGCCCGCACGTTCATCGCCGGCATACGCGGGGTCACGACCGGTGTGGCGGATGCGGTGCCGGTCCTGATCGATTCCAACGGCCAGCTTGGCATGGTGTCCTCCTCACGCCGCTACAAGGACGACATCCGCGACATGGCCGATGCCAGTTCCCGGATCCATCAGTTGCGGCCGGTCACCTTCCGCTACGTGAAGCCCTACACGAACGGTGCGCGCCCGATCCAGTTCGGGTTGATCGCCGAAGAAGTCGCCGAGGTCTTCCCGGAACTCACGGTGATCAACGAGGACGGCCAACCTGAGACCGTGAAATATCAGGACCTGACACCGATGCTGCTCAACGAGGTCCAGAAGGAGCACGTCCGCGGGATGGATCATGCGGACCGCATCGGAGCCCTCGAAGCGCAGGTGCAGGAGCAGCGCGAACTGATCGCTCAGCTGCTCGAACGGCTCGCCGCGCTGGAAGCGGGTAGCTCGCGGTAGAACAGCTCCTTCAGTGCCGGGTGCTGGGCGTACCACCCGCCTTCGCGCTTCGCGCTACGGCGCGGCAGGCCCCGCCCTTCGCGCTTCGCGCTACGGCGCGGCAGGCCCCGGACTCGGCCTTCGCGCTTCGCGCTACGGCGCGGCAGGCCCCGGACTCGGCCTTCGCGCTTCGCGCTTCGGCGCGGCAGGCCCCGGACCCGCCTTCGCGCTTCGCGCTTCGGCGCGGCAGGCCCCGCACCCCGGACCGCGGACCGCGGACCGCGGACCGCGCACCGCGGTCCTCCCCCCTATACCCGATACCGCCGAGGCGCGGGGTCGGGTGTACTGGGGGGCACCATAGCCCACCGCATCCTCAGGAGGACCCTCGTGACCGAACCACGCGCCTCACTCCAGACCGTCGGCCGCGGCCAGCAGATCATCGTGCTCGCGAACCGGGAACCGTATAGCCACGAGCACGACGACGAGGGACGCGTCAGGGTCCGGCATGCCGCCTCCGGCCTGGTGCACGCGGTGGAGCCGCTGCTCGCGCAGTGCGGGGGGGTATGGGTCGCGCACGGGTCCGGGAGCGCGGACCGCGCCCACGTGGACGAAACAGACGGCGTCAACGTGCCGCCCGACAAGCCGGCCTACCGGTTGCGCCGGGTCTGGCTGACCGAGGACGAGTATCAGGGCTATTACTACGGCTTCGCCAACGAGGCGCTGTGGCCGCTCTGCCACCGTGCCTTCGTCAAGCCCGTATTCCGGGCGGCGGACCTCGACGCGTACTGGGTCGCCAACGCGCGGTTCGCGGACGCCGTGGCGGAGGAGGCGATCGATGATGCGCCCGTCGTCCTCGTGCAGGACTACCACTTCGCGCTCGCGCCGGCGATGATTCGCGAGCAGCTGCCGTTGAGCACCGTATCGACGTTCTGGCACGTGCCGTGGCCCGACTGGCAGACGTTCAATCTGTGCCCGTGGCGCTCGCAGCTGCTCGATGGCCTGCTCGGGAGCTGCATCATCGGATTCCAGACCGCCACCGATCGCGACAACTTCGCGGACGCGCTGACCCGGACGCTGGGCCTTCGGATCGATCGCGAGAAGATGACCGTCAATTATCGCGGTCGGCAGGTGTCGCTCCGCGTGTATCCCGCCTCGATCCCGTGGAATCTCGCGGTGGACGCTCCGCCGGTCGACGAATGCCGCCGCCTGCTGCGTGAGCAGCTCGCGCTCGATGATCGGGTCCGCATCGCAGTCGGCGTCGACCGTCTCGATTACACGAAAGGCATCGAAGAGAAGCTCCTCGCGGTCGAGCAGCTGCTGCTCAACTTTCCGGAGCAGCGCAACCGGTTCGTACTCGTGCAGCTGGCGGAACCGAGCCGGCCCGGCCTCGAAGCCTACGCGGAGGTGCGGCGGCGCGTCCGCGCGACGGCCGAGCGCATCAATCAGCAGTTCGGGTCCTCGGAGTACTGCCCGATCCTGCTCCTCGAAGGGCATCACACGCAGTCGACCGTGAGCCTCTTTCTGCGCGGAGCGGATATCTGCTACGTGGGCAGTCTGCACGACGGGATGAATCTGGTGGGCAAGGAATTCATCCGCGCCAGGAACGACGAGCACGGGATCCTGGTGCTGAGCAACTTCGCGGGCGCGGCCCGGCAGCTGACCGACGCCGTGCTGATCAACCCGCTGGACGCGAGCGGCACCGCCAGCGCGCTGAGCCTGGCGCTCGCGATGGACGAGGCGGAGCAGCGGGCGCGCATGCGCCGGATGCGACGCTCGGTTGCCGCATCCGACGCCCATGGGTGGGCCGCCGCCGTCCTCTCGGACGCGATCAGCGCCCGGCCCGTTCAGACGATGATGCCCTTCCGGACCGCGTACAACACCACCTCCGCGGTGTTGTGAAGGTTCAGCTTCTGCATCAGGTTCGCGCGGTGCGTTTCGACCGTCGACAGACTCAGGTCGAGCACCGTCGCGACCTCCTTGTTCGAGCGTCCTTCGGCCAGCAGCTGGAGGACTTCCTTCTCGCGATCGGTGAGCAGGTGATAGGTGTCGGTGAGCCCCTTGGCCTGTAACCGCCGCACGTAGTCCTCGACCAGCACCGCCGTCACCGCGGGACTGAAGTACGGCTTGCCCGTGCCGACCGCGCGGACGGCCGGGAGCAGGTCCTCGTCGGTGGCGTCCTTGAGCAGATAGGCGCGCGCACCGGCGGCGAGGGCCCGGATGATGTACGACTCGTCGGAGTGCATGCTGAGGATGATCGTGCGCGGCGCGCGATCGAGCTTCTGGGCCCGCGCGGCGACGTCGATGCCATTGAGCTTCGGCATGCCGATGTCGACGATCAGGATGTCGGGTTTATGTTCCTCGCACATCTTCAGGGCTTCGAGCCCGTCGGCTGCCTCGGCCGCGACCGTCAGACCGGGTTCACTTTCCAGTAGGCTTCGCAGTCCACGACGAACGATGCCGTGATCGTCAGCCAGCAATACGCGCAAATTGGACCTCCTCCGATGGTTTCGCCTGGGGCAATGGGATCCGGATCGTCAGCGAGGTGCCGACCCCCGGCGCACTGTGGATGTCGAGCGTGCCATCGAGGTCGCGCACGCGTTCCTCGATCCCTCTCAACCCCAGGCCGCTCTTTCGACTTTCCACCTTGATACCGACGCCGTCGTCGACCACCGTGACGGCGAGCACATCCGACGTGCCGGCGACCGTGACGCGGATGCGTGTGGCCTTCGCATGGCGGACGCAATTGGTGAGCGCCTCCTGGACGACGCGGTAGACGCAGGTCGCGTAGGGATCCGCGAGGCTGGTCAGGTCGCCCGAAACCGCGAGATCGACGGGCAGCCCGTAGCGCCGCGTGAAATCACGGGCGTGCCACTCGAGCGCCGGTTGCAGCCCGAAGTCGTCGAGCATGCTGGGGCGCAGACCGAGCGCCAGGTCGCGCACCGTACGGACCATGTTGTCGACCAGCTGCCGGCTCTCAGCCACGGCGCGCGCGAGTGAGCCATCCTCTGACGCGCGGAGGCGATCGATGCTGCCAAGCTCCATGCGGAGTGCGGTGAGCACCTGGCCGACGTGGTCGTGCAGTTCCCTCGACAGCTTCTTCCGTTCCTCTTCCTGCGTGGCGACGAGCTGCTGCGACAGCTCGCGCATGCGGTGTTCCGCTTCTTCCGCATGACGCCGCTCGGCCACCGACTGGCGCTCGAGCTGCCGGAGCCGGATGACGGCCGTCAGCGCGACGACCCCGCCGAGCAGAAGGCTCCAGGCGAGGAGCGTGAGCAGGTCGCGCCGCAGTTCCGCCTGCTGTCCGGCGACCTCCGTCCGCTGCGTGGCCATGGTGGTGCCGTTGATCTCCTCGATCTCCTGCGCGATGGCCAGGACCGCGTCACGTCTGGGGATCACCTCCGAGCGGAGGAACCTGAAGCTCTGGGTCAGCTTCTCCGCGGGCGTCCAGTCGAGAAGGGGATCGAGCGCCTGCCAGTACTCCTGGAGCTTGGCCCGGAGACTGTTGAGCTGCGCGTTGGTTTCGGGTCCGCTGATCAGGGTCCTGAGTTCCCGGAACGCCGTCGTGTTGGCCGCTTTGAAGTCGGCCAGTTGCGCGCGGTAGGCGTCTGCCCGTTCGCCATCGGGATCGAGCAGATAGTCGCGCACGAAGATGCCCGACATGTTCACGTCGGACCGCATCCGCCGCAGCTTGGCTTCGACTTCGTGATACCGCTGGTTGACCTGGTCGAGCTGCGCGTAGATCTCCTGGGCGCGGCGATTCGATTCGAGGACCGACACGACGACCAGCAGCAACAGTGCGCCAACGGCGAACGCGGCGACGGGCCAGGTTCTGAACTGCATGAATCCCTCCCGGTTCGGGTCAGGCGGGGGACGGCTCCCCCGATCAACCCTAAGGCTAACGCGAAGTCCGCGTGGAATCTCCGGTCAATGGGGGAGATCCTTGTGAAGCGCCGGTCCCTGGGCGCTCCCGTCTGAGTCTGACCGGGGCCACATGTGTCCGCAGATCGAGCAGCAAAACCAGTCGCGAACCGCGGGACTGAGAGTAATCGTCTCAGGGCTGGAGCACCGCGGACACAGAACGACCTGGTTAGGGGAAGGCCCAGTGATCACGTTCGTCTTTCCAGTGTATCGGACAGGCCGGAGTGCATGAATCCTGTACATCCGGTAGCGGCCAACTCCGGTCACTAATCCGCCGAAATACGGCCTCGCCGTGATGGGCCGATGAACCCGTACCCAGTATCGTCCCCGGACTGCCGCTGTTTCATGGAGGGGAGGCTGCGGATGAAGGGCAGACTGCGGGCCTTGGTCACTCTCGGGACGTTCCTCGCGTTCACCAGCGTGGTGTACGCGCAGGGTGGGACTTCCTCGGCGATCTCCGGGGTCGTCGTCGATTCGGGCGGCGGCGTCATTCCGGGCGCGGCCGTCATCATCAAGCACAATGCGACGGGCGTGACGACCGAGTCAGTGTCGAACGCCGAAGGCGTGTTCTCGTTTCCGGGGCTGCCGATCGGCACCTACACGGTCACGGTGACGCTCGAAGGCTTCAAGACCTTCGTGGCCAACGACGTCGTGTTGACGGCCGGGTCCCCGGCCAACGTGCGCGCGCGCCTGGAGGTCGGCGGCATTACCGAGCAGATCGTAGTGTCGTCCACGTCGGAGATCATTCAGACGCAGTCGACGACGATTGCCAGCACGATCAACACCAACCAGATCACGAAGCTGCCGCTGACCAGCCGCAGCGCGATGGACTTCGTCACCTTCGTGACCGGCGTCTCGACGCCTGACAGCAACCGGGCGTCGACGGTGAACGGGCTCCCTCAAGGGGCCATCAACATCACGCTCGACGGCGTCAACATCCAGGACAACACACTCAAGACGAGCGATGGGTTCTTCTCCATCGTGAGCCCGCGTCTCGACGCCATTGAAGAAGTCACGGTGACGACCGCGGCGCAGGGAGCCGACGGCGCCGGGCAGGGGGCCGTGCAGATCAAGTTCACCACCCGGTCCGGCACCAACGAGTACACCGGCAGCGGCTATCACTATTACCGGAACGACCGGCTGAACGCGAACACCTGGTTCAACAACCGGAGCGGGGTCGACAAACCCGAGTTGCTGCAGAACCAGGTGGGTGCGCGGTTCGGCGGGCCGCTCACGATCCCCGGCCTGTACAACGGACGCGGCAGGGCGTTCTTCTTCGTCAACTATGAAGAGTACCGGCAGCCGAGCGACACGACGCGCACCCGGACGATCCTCAACAGCGACGCGCAGCAGGGGATCTTCCGCTACAGCGCCGGCGGGGAGGTTCGCTCCGTCAACGTCCTCGATCTGGCCGCCGCCAACGGGCTGCTGGGGTCGCAGGATCCGGTCATCGCCAATCTCCTCCGCGACATCCGCAGCGCCGTGCAGACGACCGGCTCGATCGAGCCGCGCGATTCCAATCTGGAGCGCTTCCGGTACAACCTGGGGGTGACCTCTCTGCGCCGGTATCCGACGGTGCGGATCGACTACAACGTCACCAACAACCACCGGTTCAGCAGCGCCTTCAACTACAACTACTACACCGACACGCCCGACACGCTGAACGGACGCGATGCGTCGTTCCCGGGCTTCCCGGTCATTGCCGGCCAGACGTCTGAGCGCCTGAGCTGGAGCAACTCGGTCCGGTCCACGATCACCAACAGCCTCGTGAACGAAGCGCGCGTCGCGATCAGCAGCGCGCCGGTCAAGTTCTTCGAGGAACTGAACCTCGGGATGTACACCGGTTCGCTGGCCAACCAGGCGGGGTTCCACCTCGACTTCCCGAACGTCGGATCGTCGCTCACGAACGCCGGCGCGAGTCCTTCGCCCCAATCGCGCAACGCCAGCACGCTGTTGATCGAAGACACGGTGACGTGGCTGAAGGGGAACCACAGCATCACGACCGGTCTGTCGTGGACGCAGAACGACGTGTGGCTGAAGAATTCCAGGCTGCTGCCCGAACTCGACTTCGGCCTCGTGACCGGTGATCCGGCGATCTCGCTCTTCACCACCGCGAACTTCCCGGGCGCGTCGGGCGCGCAGCTCAATGCCGCCGAGGGGTTGTATTCGATGCTCACCGGACGCGTCAGCCAGATCGTCGCCGACGCCCGGATCGATGAAACCACGGGACAGTACGTCTACAACGGGGTCGGCACGCAGCGCGCACGGATGCGCGAAGCCGGACTGTTCGTCCAGGATTCGTGGCGCCTGCGTCCGAACTTCACCGTGAATGCCGGGCTCCGCTACGAGCTGCAGTTCCCGTTCACGCCGCTGAACAGCAGCTACTCGACCGCGACGATCGCGGACCTGTGCGGCATCTCGGGCGTGGGCTCTGACAACCGCTGCAACCTGTTCCAGCCCGGGCTGACGCCGGGTAAACGGCCGCAGTTCATCCAGTTCGGCGAGGGCGCCCCGGGGTACAACACCGACTACAACAACTTCGCTCCGAGCGTCGGGATGGCCTGGACGCTGGGTGGCGGCACCGGTCCGCTCGCCGGTCTCCTCGGCGCCAACTCGGGCGACACCGTCCTGCGTGCCGGGTACTCGCGGTCGTTCAATCGCAACGGCATGAATGACTTCACCGGGCAGTACAACTCGAACCCGGGCATCGTCATCTCCGCGAGCCGCACGAACAACCTGGGGAACCTCGATGACGGCCAGGGGCTGCCCGTTCTGCTTCGCGAGACGAACCGTCTGGGCGCCGCGTCGTTCCCGACGACGCCGCAGTATCCCATCACGGAGGTCGTCACCGGCGATATCAACCTGTTCGATCCCGACATCCAGGTGCCGTACGCAGACACGTGGACCATCGGCATCCAGCGTGCGATCAGTTCGAACATGGCGGTCGAAGTGCGATACGTCGGCACCCGGTCGCGCGATCTCTGGCAGACCAGGAGCTACAACGAGACGAACATCTTCGAGAACGGCTGGATCGACGAGTTCCGTCTCGCGCAGGCCAACCTGCTGGCGAACCTCGACGCCGGACGGGGGGCGAACTTCCGGTACTTCGGCCCGGGCACCGGCACGTCTCCGCTGCCGATCACGCTGGCCCATTTCCGTGGCGCGGTTGACCCGAACAACCCGGCGAACTACACGTCCAACAGCTTTGCCGACAGCGATTACCTGGACTATCTGGCGACGTTCAATCCGAACCCGTTCGATTTCGCCCAGGATCTCTATGGCAACGCGACACAGCGCGCGCGCGCCCTGCAGGCCGGCCTGGCCGAGAACTTCTGGCTGGCCAACCCCGACCTGCTCGGCGGGGCCGATCTAACGACGAACAACGGCGCCACCAACTATCACGCGCTGCAGATCGAACTGCGCCGCCGTCTCTCGCATGGGCTGCAGTTCAACACGAGCTACGTGCTCGCCGACACGAAGGCGTCGAACTGGCAGACGTGGCGGCGGCCGACGTTCATGGTCACCGATGGCGGCGGGGAAGGCGGGCTGCGGCACGTCTTCAAGGCGAACGTCGTCTATGACCTGCCGTTCGGCCAGGGCCGCCGGTTCGGCAGCGGTGTCGGCGGCGTGCTCGATCGGATCATCGGCGGCTGGCAGGTCAGCCTCGCATCGCGGCTCCACAGCGGCGAACTGGTGGATCTCGGCAACGTCCGCGTGGTCGGCATGTCGATGGACGAGGCCCGGGATGCCTTCAAGCTGCGGTTCGACCACGATGCGAAAGAGATCTACATGTGGCCGGACGACATCATGGAGAACACGATCCGGGCGTTCAACGTCAGCGCGACGTCGTCGACCGGCTACAGCGGTCGCGGCGTGCCGACCGGTCGGTACTTCGCCCCGGCGAACGGTCCCGACTGCATCGAGGTCGACGATGGCGCCGACTACGGCGACTGCGGCGTCCGGTCGCTCATCGTGAGCGGTCCGATGCTGCAGCAGCACGACATCAGCATCGCCAAGCGGATCCCGATCGTCGGCCGGACCAACGTGGAGTTCCGGTTCGAGATGCTGAACGCCTTCAACCAGCACAACTTCGACCCGGTGGCGGGGATCAGCGACGATCCCTCCGACTGGCTGGTGACCGGTCTGTCGGGCACGAACTCGGCTCGTGTCATCCAGATCGTTTCACGAATCAACTGGTAGCAAGTTGACGCGGGCCGGCCCGGCGCCGGCCCGCTGAAGACCCGCCCCGGCGCAGCGTGTCCGTGACTTACCCCCGTCCCACGGACTCTCATCCCTCTGCGCCGGGGCGGTCCATTGTCGAGTCCGGTCGAGTTCAGTTGACAAACGACCGCTCCCGCGCCGATGCTCATTTCCCGTCATTCGTACGGCAAAGGAGAAAGTTGATGCGCGTAAAAGGATCATTCGTAGTGGTGGCTCTCGCGGCGCTGGCCCTCGCGGCGCCGGCGGCGGCGCAGGATGCCGATCGTACCGTGAAGGGCGGAGGCATCATGGCGAAGGGGTGGCAGGGGAAGGTCGATGCCAACGCCGCCAAGCAGGGCAAGACGATCAACGATTCGCGGTTCGAGGAGAAGAACGGTACCTTCCACATCTCCGCGGGGTCCGCATCGACGTACTGGAACCCGGCGAACACGGCCACCGGCGACTACACGGTGAGCGGCACGTTCACCGAACCGAAGATCGCCGCCGGGCACCCGCACCCCTACGGCGTCTTCATCGGCGGCAGCAACCTGGAGACCGACAAGCCGACCTACCTCTACTGCGTCACCTACGGCAACGGCGATGTGCTCGTGCGCGGCTTCAGCAACGGGGCCGTCTGGGACGCGTCGAAGCGCGCAGCGAACCCGGCGGTCAACAAGGCGACCGAAGGCGGCAAGGTGACCCAGAACATCTCCTGGTCGGTCAAGGGGGACCAGGCGCAATGTTCGGTGAACGGCACCGTCGTGGCGAGCTTCAGCAAGGCGGACCTGGTCGGGCCCGGCAAGCTGGAGTCTCTCGATGGGATCTACGGCATCCGCGCCGCCCACAACGTCGACATCCTGGTCTCCAACTTCGGCAAGAAGTAACCGGGCGCAAGGCGCAGGGGTTCAGGCGCAGGGGTCAGACTGGGGTCAGACTGGGGTCAGACTGGGGTCAGACTGGAGTCGGAGTCAGACTCCCGTCTGACGCCGAATTGGCCGTGGCTGGCGGTCGTGTTTCCATCCGGATCAGCCACGCACCTCGTCGAAGCTGAGTCTGACCCCAGTTGAAGTTGAGTTGAAGTTGAGTCTGACCCCAGTCGAAGTTGAGTCTGACCCCGGTCTGACCCCGGTGGGGCCGTTGGCCTTTGCGCGCGCAAGCGCGCCCGCAGGCCCCGCGCGCCCAGCGCCTCGAATTCGGATCTGCTTCGCGGGCTTTGCGAGCTCCGCGAGTTCCAGCCGACGGGCGGCTGTCGTTCGGCTGTGTGCTGTGGCTGTCGCTCGACTGTAACTCAGCGTACGTAGAACGCCAGGCGGGGGAACGTGAACGTGCCGGCGTTGGCATCGATGATGTTGACCTGGCAGGTGTAGAGGCCGGTCGCGAATGAACCTGCCGGCAGCTCGAAGCGGAAGACGGAGGCCTTGCGGTCGGGGGCGTCGAGCGTCACCCGTTCGACGGCTGGAGTCTCGAAGACCTTCACCTTGCCGCGGAAGAACGCCAGGCTCGTGCGGACGAACGGAGAGCCCTCGGCCTCGGCGGGTTCGTAGACCTCGTAGTAGACGAAGACCTTCTGGTCGCGTGAAACGACGTGCGTGACGTTCGGGACGAGCTGCTGGCCATCGCGGACCAGCGGATTCTGAGAGCGTCCGCGCGGCGCCGCCTGCAGCTGCGTGCCGAGGACGACCGAGCTGACCTTGAGCGGCGTCCGGGTGAGTTCCGGCACCGTGAGCGGCGCCTCGAACGATCCGATCCTGCCATTCGTGTTCTCCCGGACGACGACCTTCACCGAGAACCGTCCCGGCGGAAGGTTCACGCCGGACTGATAGAGCACCTGCTTACCCGCCAGCGTCGTGCCCGTCCCCGCCGGGAACTTCAGTGTTTCGCGCATCCGTCCGACCAGACGCCCTTGCTCATCGCTGACGACCCCGAGGATGTCGAGCGAGATCTCGTCCTTCTCGGACTTCACAGGGACGGCATATCCCGGGACGGCGACCGAGATCGGCACGTAGTAGCGGTCTGCCGCGAGGCGGAAGTAGCCGCCGGTCACCATCAGCGGCACGTCGGTCGACGACACGGGAGAGAAGAGCTGTTCCTGGAGCTGCGTTTCGCGATCGCCACGGCTCGTGTGCGCGAAGTCGCGCTCGGCGAAATAGCCCGCGCGCGCCTCGATACGGACGCCCTCGCGCTTGACGCGCACCTGGATCCGCCGGAAGCGGCCATCCTTCACGGTGTTGCTGCTGCTGTAGCCGAGCAGGTAATACGCCGACATGTCGCGCTGCACGCGGTCGAACGCTTCGCCAAAATCGTTCGTGTCGGTGAACGCACGTCCGCCAGTGTCGGCGGCAAGCGATGTGAGCGTGTCCTGCGATGCGGCGAGCCGCGAGAACTGCCGCGCAACCCCGCGGCCCGAGAACAGTGATTGCCCGCGTCCGCTCGCCTGACGCGCGTCGCCGCCGGGGACGACGGCCTGGAGCCCGCGCGTGTCGACCGGATAGATCGAGACGTGGCCCCGCACGGCCGCGTTGATGGCGCTGCGCAATTCGACCTGGTTGTCCTGTCCGCTGCGTTCCATCCCGGCGGAGAAATAGAGGATCGCCTTCTTCTGTTCGATGGGCGCCAGCGTGTCCGCCAGCGTCCGCAGGGCCCGCAGGCGGACGTCGTTGTTGAACAGGTCCAGCTCGCTCGCCTCGGCCGCAGCTTCCTCCGCGGCAGCCGCGGCGTCTTCATCGGTCTGTGCGGTGGAGGCATCCGGAGGAGGCGTGGCCGTGCCTTCGGTGTAGCCAAGCCGCGCCAGTGTGGCGGCCACGAGCGCGCGATCGCTGGTGAAGTCGGTGAGAACGTCGAGCGTCGTGCTCACCGTCGCAATCGCCACCATGTCGGCGGCGGACATCTGCTCGGCGACGAAGGTATTCGCGGAGTCGACGGCGCGCTGCACCTGCTCTGGCTGCATCGAGCTGGTGTCGAACAGCAGGACGATCAAACGGCGTCCGGCGACGTCTGCCGCGGCGAGCGGCTTCGGGGGCTCGGCCGAGACGGGCTCCAGCAGTCGCGCCTCGATTCCCGCCAGCAGTTCGGCGTTGCCGACCGGCGTCGACTGCGTGTTGGAGATCTCCTGAAAGGTGAGTCCGAGGACGTCCTGCGGACGTCCGTCCTCACGGACCTCGAAGTCGGCGGCAGTCAGGTCGCGCACGATATTGCCGGCGCGATCGCGGACGACGACGTCCACGGACACGAGTTCGCGGCTGCTGCGAAAGGTGGGACGGCGCTGGTCCTGTTGGGCCGAGGCGATCGTCGACAGAACGACCGCCGACGCGATGATGACGGCAGTGAATCGCATGATCAGAACCGGAATCGCAAGCCGAGCTGCATCGTTCGCATCGGCCGGACGGAGACGACCTGGCCGAACGTGGGGGAGTTCACCACCGTGTCGATCGCGGCGTAGTTCACCAGATTGAGGAGGTTGCTGGCGTTCAGGTTCACGCTCAGCACGCGCGTGCCGCCAAGGCGGACGTCCCGCGAGAACTGCGCGTCGAGCTGCCGGCTGCCGGGACCGATGATCATGTTCCGGCTCGCGTTGCCGAACGTCCCGATACCCGGAACCGTGAACGCCGCCGTGTTGAAGAAGAGGTCGATCGTTGGATCGTTCACCTGGATCGATTCGCCGCTGTAGTTGGCCCGCAGCGTTCCGCTCGTTCCGCGCGCCACGTCGGCGGCGGCGTTCTGCACGCGCGGCGTGTAGGGCGTGCCCGACTGCCACGTGAACGTGGCGGATGCGCGCCAGTTCTCGAGCAGGGTGGCCCAGATCCCGCCGTTATTGAGCCAGGGGCGGTTCTCGCCAAACGGAAGCTGGAACGTCAGGTCGGACGAGAACTGGTGGCGCCGGTCGAAGCTCGAGAGTCCCCATTCGGCGTCGAGATCCTGATCGTTCTGTGCGACGACCGTGCCTCCGCCGCCGATCGTGGACGCGTTGTCGCGCGACTTCGCCAGCGTGTAGGCGATCCCGCCCCCGAGACCTCGGACCGGCCGGCGCCGGAGCCGCAATCCAAGCGCATTCAGGCGCGAGGATCCTTCCGATGTCTGCCACAGGAACGGCTGGACGTCCGGGATCCTCAAGCCGTCAGGACCGCGGTTCGGCGCCCGGACGATGTCGAGGTTGGATCCGCGTGTGTGCGTGTAGCTCGCGCCGACGTTCCAGACCTGGCGGAGGTCCTTCGAGACGTCGGCATTCCACGTCTGGACCATCCCGAGGTCGTATTCCTTGTCGACGCCGTAGGTGTTCGTCAGCTGGTCGCGCGATCCAGCGGCGAACGCGGTCTGAAGCGTGAGCGGATCGTCGAGGCTGCCGATCTCCGTGCCGGTGACCGCAAACGGGGGCTGCGCCACCATCTGCCGCGCAATCGACGCGTAGGATCCGGAGTTGTAGCTGATGCCGTAGCCGCCTCGCACGATCGTCCCCGGCCGCGCTCTCCAGGCGAATCCGACCCGCGGCGCGAGGTTGTTGGTATCCGCGCGCAGCAGCGCCGAAGGGAACGCGCCGGTGAAGGGTCCGGACGCTCCCGACAGCACTGCCGCGGCAGCCGTGAAGTCCGCGGGCACGTCGAGGTTGACCATGTGTCCGTTCTCTTCGAAGAACGGCCACAGCAGCTCGTACCGCAGACCGATGTTGAAGGTGAGGCTGGCGCTCTTCCGCCAGTCGTCCTGAACGAACAGGCTCATCGACCGTCCAGTCATGCGCACTTTGCCGGGCCCGTACTGAATGCCGGCCTGCTGCGGCAGTCCGAGCAGGAAGTCGGCGAAGTCGAGCCCTCCGCCGCGCGCCGCGGCCGATCCTCCCGAACTGTAAAGGCCGGTGAAGGTGTACGCGCCACGTGCATTCGAATCGGTCCGGGATGTGGACCGGTCGAACCGGAAGTCGCCACCGGCCCGGAACGTGTGATTCAGGAGCGGACGCGTGAACGTGTACGCGAGCGAGACGCGACGATCCGTGCGCGCGTTGGGCGTCACGTCACGGACGTTGGTCAGGCTCGAGAACGATAGCGTCGGCACACCCCACGTGGCCGGGTCGACCGAGATCCCCTGGATGCCCGCGTTCCCGGCAACATCCTCGACATAGGCGTACTTTCCCAGAGAGGCCGACGATGAGCGCGTGAGGTTCAGGTTCACGCTGTGCATCATGCCGCGGCGCATGACGTTGAACGAGACGGGTGCGCTGAAGCTGGATCCCTGGCTTCGGCCGCCGAGCGTAGGGAAGACGTGGTTCTGCTCGTTGTCGTTGCGGCGGTACTGCACCTGCGCATTCATCACCACGCTGGTGCCCTGGTTTGCGCGGCCGCGTCCGCCGGGACCGCCGAATCGTCCGCCACCGCCGCGTCCGCCGCGACCGCCACGTCCACCCGCTGCCGGTGTGAAGTTGTGCGTGACGCGCAGGTTGACGTTGTCTGCGAGCGTATCGGTCGTGGTCGTACGGCGGAAGTTGCGGCTCGTGCCGTCGAGATTTGGCAGGGGAATGAAGCGCAAAAGCGACAGCGATCCCACGTTCATCCGCGACGCCGGGAGTTGATTGCCGTCGAATGGTTCTCCCGTTGCCGGATCGACGAGCGGTGACGCGAGCGATGAGAAATCACCCGAGCGCATGGCGGCCGTCGGAACCGTCGCATACTGATCAAAGAGCTGGTCGCCGCGGTTGCCGTTGTAGCTGGCGGTGAACGTCGTGCGGCGTTGACCGTCGTAGCCGGGGAGGCGAACGGGACCCCCGACGGTGACGCCAAACGACTGCCGGTTGTAGCTGCGGTCCGCGGGGGTGTTCCCCGGGCGGAGCTGATATGGTGCGCTGTCGAGGGCCGAGCCGCCGTAGTTGTAAGTGGTCTGAAGGTTGTACGCGCGCTGCCGTCCGCCGCGGCCGCCGATGACGAAACCGCCGCGCCCACCGCGCCCGCCAGGGCCGCCCATCCGGCCGCCGCGCCCGCCTTGACCGCCGCGGCCAGCTGCTGCTTCTTCCGGTCCGCCAAATTCACCGCCGCCGGGCCTCTGCGCCGGTTCGCCGGTCACGGGATCGATTTCGCCGCGTCCGATGGCCTCGAAGCGGTCACCCATCATCCCGCGATCGATGCTGGCCATGTTTCCGGCGACGGTCAGGGACTCGGTCGGCGCGTCCGTGGAGAACCCGGGAGGGAGGAGCAGGCGCGTGGCGGCATCGAGCGCGTCATGGTCCGGATCGGTGGCTGCCGTCGCGGGAACGCCGGCCTGCGCCTGGACGTTCAACGTTTCGAATGGAGAGGTTTGCGGTGCGGTTGTGCTCGCGGCCGCCGCCCGCGCGGCTCGCGGTTGAAGCGCGAGTTCGGCGTCGATCGTCTGGGCCGTGCAATCAGCGCCGGCGACGAGCGTGCGATCCGTAGGGGTGAATCCCGTCAGTTCGATCCGGACGGCATGAGACCCGGGTGGCGCGGTGAACCCGTAGCGGCCGTCCGCCTCGGTCGATGTCGCCACGGTCAGGGTGTCGCCCGTTCGAACCAGGATGCTGACGCCGGGCAGCGGAGCGCCGCCGCTCGTGATTCGTCCGGAAACCTTACAGGAGGCGGCGCCCTCCTGCGCTCCGAGCGGATAGAGCGACGCGAGGAGAACGGCCAACCCGATGGCACCAGGTAATCGCAGCCGCGAAGAAGTGGAAGGGTTCGAGCCCATGCGCAGGAAGATTACGCCCGCGCGCGAAGGATGTTACGTGCGTCACAGATTTTTCACAGTCGTGCCCGCCGACGGCGCCGCTGGAAGCGTCACGGTGAAGACTGCGCCGCCACCGTCGGCGTTCTCCGCCGTGATGTCGCCGCCATGCTGGCGCACGATGGCGCGGACGATCGACAGGCCAAGCCCGCTGCCCGACCGGGTCGCGGCACCCGCGCGGGACGCATCCGCCTTGTAGAACCGATCGAAGATGTGCGGCAGATGATGCGGAGGGATCCCCGGACCCGTATCGCGAACCACGATCCGCACACCGGCGGGATCGGGTTCGGCGTGAAGCGTGAGCGTGCCCCCTTCCGGCAGGTGGCGGATCGCGTTGGCGGCCAGATTCTGAATCGCCTGTTCCAGCCGTGCGGCGCTTCCGACCAGGGGTGGCGTCGACGGATCGACCTCGATCTGCGTCTGGATGTTCTTTCGCTGGATCTCAGGCAGATGCCGGTCGACGACCCGCCCGAAGAGTGTGGAGACCTCCACGTGTTCATCGCGCGGTTCCTCGCCGCCTCCTTCCAGCCGTGCAAGGTCCAGCAGGTCGCCGATGATCGCTTCGAGCTTGTAGGTTTCCTGGTCCACGACCGACAGGTAGTGCTTCCGCGTCTCATTGTCGAGCGGCACGTCGTTCATCGAGAGCGTCTGCACGTAGCCGCGGATGGCGGTCAGCGGCGTCATCAATTCGTGGGAGACATCGGCGAGAAGCTGGCGGCGCGCGCGATCCGACGCGGCGAGCGCATCCGCCCGCCGCTCCAGGTCCTCGGCCATCCGGTTGAACGAACGCGCGAAGGTGCTGACCTCGTCGCCCCCCGCCTCGCTCGCGCGAACGTCGGTGCGTCCTTCGCCGAGCGCCCTGGCGACGGCCTCGAGCGAACGCAGCCGGCGGTGGGTGGGGCCGAAAATGAGCCAGGCCGCAATGCCGGCTCCGGCGCCGAGCAGGATGAGGCCGGTCAACGCCAGCGTCGGTCCGAACTCGCGCATCGCGACCCACGCGGGAGGGCTCGGCGGAACCGACACGACGCCGACCTGGGTGCCATCGGCGACGATCGGCGCCCACGTTCCGCCGCCGCCGCGTCGTCCTCCGCCACGCGGTCCGCGTGGGCGGGGGGAAGGAAAGCCACCGGCAAAGGCCTCCGGCCGGTTCGAGATCCGGCGTCCATCGCGCATGAGCACGGCGAACGGCCGCCTGATGTCGGCGAAGTGTTCCTCGATGTGCTTCCCGAGATCCAGGGTGGGATCCGCGGTCAGCGCGTCCGACAGTTCGCGCGCGACGAAGTCGGCGAGCTGCTGCGGCGTGCGCCCCTGCGGCAGGTCGCCGATCCGCCAGCTTAGCCAGAGGAAGAGCAGTGCCTGCGTGAGCAGCAGCGCAGCGAGCAGCACCACGAAGCCGAAGGCGATCCGCGAGTAGAGGCTGCGGAACCAGACGATCCTAGACATCGGCGAACTTGTACCCGGTGCCCCACACCGTCTGGATGAACCGCGGCTCGGCCGCATCGTCATCGATCTTTCGTCGGATGCGCTTGACGAGCGTGTCGACGCTGCGCTCGGTGATGTGGGTGTCGTCTCCCCAGACCCGCCGCATCAGGGCCTCGCGGCTGAACACGATCCCGCGATTGCTGGCGAGCACGTACAGCAGATCGAACTCGTTGGCGGTGAGGTCGATCTCGCGTCCGTCGAGGCGGACCTGCCGCCGGGCGGGATCGACCGTGAGCGGCCCTGCCTCGACCGGCGCCGCGTGGCCGATGTCGTCGGTTGCGCGTGCGGTCCGGCGCTGGAGCGCGCGAACCCTGGCGATGAACTCGCGGACGCCGAACGGCTTCGTGAGGTAGTCGTCGGCGCCTGTCTCGAGCCCGAGGACCTTGTCGGCCTCCTCCCGGCGCGCCGTCAGCATGAGGATCGGGGTGTCCTGGTTCGGCGATCCGCGCCGGATGGCGCTCAGGACGCTGATGCCGTCGAGACCCGGCAGCATGATGTCGAGCACGATCAGGTCGAACCGCTCGGCGCGCGCCAGGCGGAGCGCCTCGGTGCCATCGGCCGAAGGCACGACGCCGTAGCCCTCGAGTTTGAGATGCAGGGTGACGAGCTCACGAATGGCCGGATCGTCTTCCACGACGAGCACCCGAAGCCCTGAAGATTCCATCTGTTAATGCCAGTTTACGGTGCAGCGGGTGGTGGTGCGCCGCTGACACCGATTTTTCACACCTGCGTCACGACCGCGTCATCTCTTTCCCGTTCAATATGCATATGAAACGCAAAGTCACGATCTTCGGGGCGCTCGTCGCGGCGGCGACCATCGCCGCAGGCGCGTTCCTTGGCCGTACGGATGCGGCCGGTGTGGACGTCGGCACGGACCTGGTGACGCGGGGTTCCATCGTCACCAACGTCTCGGCAACCGGCACGCTGGAGGCGGTGACGACCGTTCAAGTGGGCAGCCAGGTCTCGGGCGTCATCGAGGCGCTGTACGCCGATTTCAACTCCATCGTCCGCAAGGGGCAGGTGCTGGCGCGGCTCGATCAGTCGCTCTTCCAGGCGGCCATCGATCAGGCGCAGGCCAACCTGATTCGCGCGGAGGCTGACTACGAACGCGTCCGGGTGGCGCTGACGGACGCCGACGCGAAGCTGGCGCGTGCGCGCGAACTGGCCGCGCGGCAGCTCATTCCGAAGAACGAGCTGGACACGGCGGAAGTGAACCGCGCGGTCGCGGAAACGCAGGTACGGTCGTCGGCCGCGGCGGTGACCCAGGCCCGGGCATCCCTGCAGCAGGCACAGGTGAACCTGGACAAGACGATCATCCGATCACCGATCGACGGTGTCGTGATCTCGCGGGACGTGGACGTCGGCCAGACCGTCGCCGCCAGCATGTCGGCGCCGACGCTCTTCCAGATCGCCGCCGATCTGACGCAGATGCAGCTGAACGCGAGCATCGACGAATCGGATCTCGGTGTGATCAAGGAAGGGCAGGCGGTGACCTTCAGGGTTGACGCGTACCCCGACGACGTCTTTCGCGGTGTCGTGAAGCAGGTCCGCCTGAGTCCGGTGGTGATCGCAAACGTCGTCTCCTACGCCGCCATCATTACCGCGCCGAATCCGGCTCTCAAGCTGATGCCGGGCATGACCGCGACGCTCGACGTCGAAGTGGCGCGACGGGACGATGTGCTGCGGGTCCCGGCGGCGGCGCTGCGGTTCAGGCCGACGGCCGAGCAGCTGGAGGCGATGAATGCGCTTCCTGCGGAGGCGTCGGACCGGGGCGCGCGCGTCTGGCAGCCGACGGAGAGCGGTGTTGTCGCGGTCCCAGTTCGGACGGGGATTTCGGACGGCGTGTGGACGGAGGTTCTCGACGGCCAACTGAAAGAGGGCACGCCAGTCGTGACCCGGGTCTCGATGAACACAACGTCCCAGCGGACGTCGGGTGGATCGGGTAACCCGCTCCTCTCGCAGCCGGGACGGGGGCGCTGACGCGGAAACTCCGAACTAAGAACTCCGAACTAAGAACTTAGAACGCAGAACGCGGAAACGCAGAAACGCAGAAGGCAGAAACGCAGAACGCAGAAGCGTGCGATGAGCCAGCGCAGGAGAACGGTAATGAAAAGCATGATCAAAACTGGTGTGGTGGCGGCGGTTGCGGCGGTGTTCGTTGCTTCGGTCGCGATGGCGGATGGTCAGCGGCCGCAGCAGCGGCGCGGTCCGGGGATGGGTGGGCCGGGCGGTCCGGGCGGACGCGGGTTCGGGCCCGCCATCATGCGGCAACTGACCGATGAGCAGCGGACGCAGGTGCGAGCGATCCTTCAAGAAGAGCGTGGGGAGCGCGGCGCGCGCCGGGGAGACATGGGGCTGCGGCGACAGCTCGAAGCGGAACTGCTGGCGGATGTGCCGAACGATCTCAAGATCGAGGAACTGAAGTCGCAGATCCTGGCGGCGCAGGCGGAAGGGCTCTCGAAGCACATCGAGGTCCAGAAGCGGATCGCCCAGGTGCTCACCCCGGAACAGCGTGCCAAAGCCCGCGAACGGCTGGAGAAGGCGCCTCAGACCCGCCGCGGCAGGAACTGACGCTCATAACTCCAAACTGCAAACTCCAAACTCCAAACTTCAAACTTCGAACTTCGAACTCGCAACCATTGAGTTTGGAGTTTGTCGTTTGGAGTTTGGAGTTGACACGCGTCAGCGTCCACTCCGAGGCTGAGGACGCGGGAGCTTTTCGTCGGTGATCGATGCGTTATAGATGAACCACGCGAGCACGGCGGCGTTCTGTTTCAAGTCCTCTTCGCGTACGCGTTCGTAGCTATCGACGTTGGTGTGGTGAGTGCGGACGTCGTACGTGTCGTACTCCTGCACGGGATTGAATCCGGGGATCCCCGCTTCGCGGAAGCTCACGTGATCGGTGCTGCCGATGCCGCCGTCGATGTTCCGGCGGACGCCGAGGTCCTTCAGCGGCTCGATCCATCGATCGAACAGCGCCTTGGCGGGCGCGCTGTTCTCGGCATACCAGCCGTAGATGGGTCCCATGCCCGGATCCAGATTGAGATACATCGCGAGCTTCTCGCGGGCCGCCGCGTTGGCGTCGCCTGCGTAATGCATGCGGACGTGCGCGCGGGACCCGAGCAGGCCCTGTTCTTCACCTCCCCAGAGCGCGACCCGGATCGTCCGGCGCGGACGCAGACCGGTTGCCTTCAGGATCCGCATCGCTTCGATGGCCGCGGCGCTGCCGTCCGCATTGTCGGTCGCGCCCGGCGCCGAGTGCCAGGAATCGAGATGCGCGCCGAGCAGCACGACCTCGTCCTTCAGCGCTGGATCCGTCCCCGGGATCTCGGCGAGGACGTTGTAACTGTTCGTATCGTCGGTAAGATAGCGGCTGCGGACGTTCACGCGCATCTTCACCGGCTGTCCGCGCTCGACCATCCGCGCGATCAGGTTGTAGTGCTCGGCGGCGAGCACGACCGACGGAACGGCGTTCTCGCGCTGATCGCGGCCGAGCACGAACACCGTCCCATGCTCGCCCGCGCTCGTCCGGATCACCACGCCGGGCTTCGCTCCGCGGATCATCTGCGCGACCTGCCTCGCGCTCGCCTGGTTCTGGTTGCCCTGGCGCGGCATCGGCGGCGCACCGCTGCGCACCGGGGTGTCGCTGGTCGTCGGCTGCGGGCGGTCCTCACGCACGAATCTGGTCACGAGCGGCTGCGAGAGCACGATCGCGCCGGCGAGCCGGTCCTTCATCGCGGTCACCTCGGCCTCCGACTTGCCGCCAACCAGCACCGGCGCGCCGACGATCTCGCCGTTGGTCGGGGCGGACCATCCCTCCGCGTATCCAATGAGCGGCAGGAAGTACGGCTCGATCATCTCGACGGTGAGCCCATCGAGCACCCAGCCGCGACCGAACTCGAACGGCTCCAGCCGCGCGTGCTCGAGCCCGATCGACGCGAGCGTCTCGCGCGACCAGTCGGCGGCCGCCTTGTGCTGCGGGCTGCCCGTCAGGCGCGGACCGATGCCGAGCACGAGGTGATCGAAGTACTGCATCACCTGCGATCGCTCGAGCGCTTCGGTCTTGATCTGCTGAAAAGCATCCTGGGCGATGGGAGCGGCGGCAAGGAGAGCGAAGAACACGCTGATTGCGGCGAGAGGTCGAATCATGGCGGGGATTCTATATGAAACTCCGAACGCCGAACTCGCGGTAGCTGGCCGGCGACAGCCGCACTACTGAACTTGCGGCTCCCGGGTAATAGGCCGGCCCTGTCTCAAGACCCTCACCGCCGAGGGCGCAGGGAACGCAGAGAGCTTGTTGTTGAGAACGGGGTGTGACCGGCGCCGGGGTTGATCCCGATGGTGTTCGCAACACCGGTTCCAACCAAGAATTCCTCTGCGTTCTCTGCGTCCCCTGCGGTGTACGTGGTGACACTTGCTGCACCTAGCCGGTTGCCACAACTTCCAGGGAGTGGCTGCCGCCACGACTACCGCAGATAGCGGCTCGGAATGGTGACGACCGAGACCTCCCACTTCTTCCCGCCGTTCTTCCGCTCCGCGACCGCGATCATGCTCCCATCGTCCGACCAGGCCGGGAGCGTGAAGTTGCCCTTGAGGATGCGCTGAGGATCGCGTCCGTCGGCGTGCGCGATCCAGAGGTCGCCCTTCTTGTCGACGTACGCGACGCGGTTCAACTCGGGTGGGGACCACGACCACAGCTCGCCGTCGTACGGCGGGATCTCGCTCTGGCGTTCGTGAAGGACGAGCGACCCGAGTTTCACCGTATGGAGGATCTGCGTGCCCCCCATCTCGTTGGCGTCGTACATCCGCTGTTCCTGGCTGGCGATGCCGTACATCGGCATCTTGGCGTCTTTTGCCAGCGTGATCGTCCCAAGCCCGGTCGGGCTGACGCGGCGAGATTTCATCTCCCAGTACTGCGCCGACGCGGGAGTATGTGACTCGCGTTGCTGAAGGTCGACGTTGCGCGCAGGGGTCACGAAATACTGCGCGTCGAGTTCGCCGGAAGGTTTCGCGAACACACCCTGCAGCACCAGCGTGCCGCCGTCCCAGGTGATCTCCGAGACGACACCCCCTTTGAGCTGTTCGGAGGTGATGGTGACGACGAGCTGTCGCTCGGCGTCCTGGGCGAGGACGATTGCAGAGGATCCGAGGATGGTGGCGAGGAGGATCGTACGCATGGTAAATGGTAAATGGTAGATGGTAGAGCGTTCGGTAAAGAGAGATGGCATCCGACCAACTCTCTTTACCATTTCCCATCTACCATCTACCATCCGTCCGCTATGCGGACGGAATCTTCAGGACCTGTCCCGGCTTGATCTTGTCGGGATCCGACAACTGATCCTTGTTCGCGTTGAAGATCTTCATGTACGCGTTGGCGTCACCGAGGTGCGCTTTCGCGATCTTGCTGAGCGTGTCACCCGCCTGAACCGTGTAGGTGCGTTCGGCCTGGGCTCCTCCGCCAGCCGGCGCGGCCGCGCCGCCGCCCGTGACCTTGATGTCGGCGACGATGTCGTCTTTCCAGGTGGGGATCGTCTTGATGGCGTTCCAGATCTCGTTCTTCTCCTCTTCGGTTTTCACCGAGCCGACGAAGTGCAGCTTGCCGTCGCGTTCCTGTGCACTCCCGTCGAATTTCCCCTTCGCAACGGAGATGGCGTACGCGTAAGTGTCTCTAAGTCCCATCTGTGAACCTCCAGTCTATGCTCGAGGTGCAAAGGACGAGCCGTACGGCGCTCGCGCCAGCATCACGAACCCGTTGAGTATACTGATGACCGAGTGAGCTACCAGCCCCTCGGCGGTCCAGGCGTGCTGCTCGTTGAGGATGACCGTGAGGGGCGCCGGCTGTACGCCGAGTGGTTGACGATGGCAGGTTTCCGGGTGCATCAGGCGCACAATGGACTTCAGGCGCTCGAGCGCGCGTTCGAAGCGGTTCCGGATGTCGTGGTGACCGACCTCAACATCCCGGGGATCGACGGGTACGAGCTGACCCGCCGGCTGAAACAGGATCCGCGAACGTCCGCGGTTCCCGTGCTGGCGGTGACGGGCTACGCCGCCTTCGCCGCCGACCCGAGCCGGGCGCAGCGGGCAGGCTGCGACGCCGTGCTCGAAAAGCCGTGTTCGCCCGAGGACCTCGAAGCGGCCATCCGCAACCTGATTACGGGACCACGATGAGCGCCGGTGCCATGCTGCCGTCACACAAGGAATGACCGATTCGCCACCACCATCCAAGCGCACGACCGTGTTGCTGGTCGAGGACCACGTCGATTCCCGCAACATGTATGCAGAGTTCCTGCGACTACAATTCGACGTGCTCGAGGCCGGCGACGGCATGGGCGCTCTCGAAGCCATGCAGTCCGCCCGCCCGGACGTCGTCGTGACCGACCTGGCGCTCCCCCGGATGGACGGCTTCGAGCTGATGGCACGCATGAAATCTGACGACCGCCTGCGCCACGTCCCGGTCATAGCCTTGAGTGGATTCTCCGGCGCCGAGCACGAGGAGCGGGCCCGCCAGGCAGGATCCAGCCTGGTCCTGGTCAAACCCTGTCTGCCCGACGATCTGGCGCGGGCTGTTGAGGAGGCGGCGAAGAGCCGAAAGGACGCTCAATGAGCCTGCCGACGGTGTTCATCATCGAGGATGACGTCGATACGCGCGACATGCTGGCCAAGTTTCTCGAGCTGGAGGGCTACAACGTCGAACTGGCCGCCAACGGACGCCAGGCGCTGGATCTCCTGACCAGCGGCACCAGCGTCAACGTGATCGTCCTCGACCTGATGATGCCCGTGATGGACGGCTGGGAGTTCAGGCGCCGGCAGGTCGAAGACGCCCGCCTCCGAAACATCCCCACCATCGTCGTCTCGGCCGCCGGACGCGAACGGCTGGCGCAGATCAGCGCCGATGCCTACCTCTCGAAGCCGGTCGACATGGACGAACTGCTGGAGCGGGTTGCGCAGCTCGCGAATCACTGATCGCCGCACCCCCGCACCCTCGACCGCACACCCCGCACACCCCGCACCCTCGGACCCCGGACCCCGGACCCCGGACCCAGCACCCCCGGACCGCACACCGCGGACCGCGGACCGCTATTTCTCCACCGTCGTCGCTTTCGCTGCCGCCGCCGCCGTCTTTCGCAGCCGTTCGAGCCGATCGTCGAGCCTCGCTGACAGCCTCCGATCGACGCGGTACACGTCGGGCCTGAACTGCACCGTGTTATCCGGCCGCACACGCGCGGTCCAGTATCCCAGGTAGACGGGAATCGGCGTCTTCAGCTTGACGCTCGTTTCCTGACCCGCGTGCATCGCTTCTCGGATGCGATCGGCCGTCCACGCCGGCTGATCGCGCAGCAGATAGCGGGCAAGCGCGACCGGATCTTCGACGCGCACGCACCCATGACTGAACGAGCGTGTCGCGCGTTCGAAGAGCGAGCCGGACGGCGTGTCGTGCAGGTAGACGTTGAACTGGTTCGGAAACATGAACTTCACGAGCCCGAGCGAGTTGTGCGTGCCGGGCTTCTGGCGGAATCGATACGCGGTCGGGTCGGTGAGATCCATCGTCTCGGGATCCACGATGTTGCCCGAGGCGTCGAGCACCTCCATGTTGTTCCGTGCGAGGAAATCGGGATCGTTCAGCAGAGCCGGCAGCGTTTCCCCTTCGGCAATACCCGGTGGCACGTTCCAGTAGGGGCTGAACACGAGATACGTCATCCGATCGTTGAAGATCGGTGTTGGCGTCTCGGACTTGCCCACGACGACGCGCATCGACAGCGGGATGGTTCCGCTTTCGTAGACATCGAGCCGCATCTCGGGGATGTTCACGAGGATGTAGCGCTCACCAAGATCGCGCGGGAGCCAGCGCCAGCGCTCCATGTTCATCGCGACCTGTTCAATCCGCTGATCGATGGGCACGTTCAGCGCCGCGATCGCGGCCGGTCCGACGATGCCGTCGTCGGCCAGCCCGTGCCGGCGCTGGAAGACCTTCACCGCCGCCTGCAGCGCCGGTGAATAGGGGGACGCGATGCCGGCTTGCGGGATGGGCCCGGTGTAGTCGCCGGACGCCGCGAGACGCCTGGCGAGCGTGGCGACGTGAGCGCTCTTCTGGCCGGGCTTCAACCTGACGTTTGGCATGAGCGGCCATCCGCCTCTGGCCTTCTGTTCGCGGTAGCGGGCCAGCAACTCCCGCAACCGTCCGTACTCGCCGTTGCGCGGCGTGAGTTCCGCGAGCGACTCCTCGACCCTGTTGGCGTCGAGCGCGGCTTCGAGATGCGCGCGAGCGTCGAACTTTTCGGGGGCGATCTGCCAGGCCTTGTCGGCGTGCACCAGGTTGGACAGGCCGTCGGCAAGGTCCGAGGCATATCTCAGATAGAGGTAGGTCAGCCACACGTCGAGCGTGCCGGCTTCTGCCGGATCGAAGCCCTTGTCGGTGAGGAACCCGCGGGTGGCCTCCGAATGCTTCTTCTCCAGCATGCTCACGGTGTACAACTCGGGATCGAGCCCTTCGTGCTCCGCAGCGCTGAGCGCGCGCATCAGCGCTTTCATCTGCGGTCGCGGACTCGTTCCTTCGATCCACGCCGGCAGGAACTCCCGTTGCTCGTAGAATGCACGAGTCAGCTTCCAGAGCTTCTGGCCTTCGGGGTCGTACTTCGCGTAGGCAGGCGTCGTTCCTTTGACCGATTCGCGGACCGACTCGGCGGTTTCGCGCTGGCGATCGGCCCCTCCGAACTGCAGTCCTGCGCATCCGGTGGCCAGGAGCGCGACGGCAACAATGGTCGTCCTCACACCGGACGAGTCAGCAAACCGGGTGCCGTGAAGCCGAACCGTAGACGATCGATATGTCTGTACCCGACCAGAACCTCGCCGCCGCGGCCCTGCTGTACGACATGGCGGCGCTGCAAGCGACTGAACGCAGCCGGTTTGGCTACCAGCGGGCCGCGCGCGCGATTGCCCGGCTGGCCGTCCCGGTGGCCGATCTCGTCGCTGCCGGTACGCTTCGGGATGTCCCGTTCGTCGGCCCGTCCAGTGAACGGATCATCCGCGAATTCGTAACCACGGGTTCATCTCCAACCGTCGAGGCGGCGCTCGAAAAGGCCGGGTCGCGTGCCGAAGTGGTGGCGAAACGCGCCCTGCGCGAGGGGTATCTGAGCCACGCGCTGCTCGCGCAGGCGCTCGAGGCCGAAGCGGAACCGGGCGTGGTCTCGAAGGCGGACTACCGCGGCGACTTCCAGATGCACTCCACCTGGAGCGACGGCGCCGAGACGATTTCGGCCATGGCGCAGGCCGCGATGGAGCTGGGACATACCTGTCTCGGCATCACGGACCATTCGTACGGGCTGCCGATCGCGCGCGGGATCTCGATGGAGCAGGCGCGGCGCCAGTGGCAGGAGATCGACAAGCTGAACGCCGCCTATAAGGGCCACTTCCGCATCTTCAAGGGGATCGAAGCCAACATCCTCGTGGACGGCAGTCTCGACGTGCCGCCGGACGAGCGTGCCGAGTTCGAGTTCGTCGTCGCGTCACCACACTCGCAGCTGCGCCGGAAGGACGATCAGACCGCGCGCATGCTCAACGCGGTGCAGGCTCCCGGCGTGGCGATCCTCGGCCACCCGCGCGGACGCATGTTCAACAGCCGTCCGGGCATCTCGGCGAACTGGGATCGCGTGTTCGAGGAGGCGGCCAACCGGGGCGTCGCGATCGAACTCGACGGGAACTGGCACCGACAGGACATCGACTACATCCTCGCGGCGCGCGCGCTCGAAGCGGGGTGCCTGTTCGCACTCGACAGCGATGCGCACTCGGCCAGCGAGCTGCGGTTCAGCGACTACGCGATCGCCCACGCCAGGATCGCCGGGATCCCGCCGGAGCGCGTGATCAATTGCTGGAGCGACGAGCGGCTGGAGGAGTGGATGCGCGAGCGGCACGGGCGGCGTGGAAATAGCGCGACGCGGGCGCGTGCCCCACGTGTCCGGCGATCCGCGCCGAAGCCTCCACGACCGCGTCGAGGTTGACGCCGGTTTCGATCCCGAGGCCATCGAGCATGTAGATCAGGTCCTCGGTCGCGAGGTTGCCCGTAGCGCCCGGCGCATACGGGCATCCGCCGAGACCGCCGGCCGAGGCATCGAACGTCGCGATCCCCAGGTCCAGCGCGGTGAGCACGTTGGCCAGCGCCATGCCGCGCGTGTCGTGGAAGTGCAGCGCGATCTTCTCGATGAGAACGCGTTCCGCGACCGCCTCGACCACGACCGGCACCTGGCCCGGATGCGCGATGCCGATGGTATCGCTCACGGCGACCTCGAAGGCGCCCATGCCCATCAGCGATTCGGCGACCCGCGCGACCTGCTGTGGATCCACCGCCCCTTCGAACGGACAGCCGAACGCCGTGGACAGATATGCGCGCACCCGCATGCCGAGTCCGCGCGCGCGTTCCGCCACCGCGCGATAGGTGTCCAGTGACTCATCGATCGACTGGTTGATGTTGCGTTTGCTGAAGGTCTCGGAAGCGGCGGCAAAGATCGCGATCTCGTCGACGCCGGCAGCCTTCGCGCGTTCGAGTCCGGCGAGATTGGGGACGAGAGCGGGGTAGCGGGTACCCGGACGTCGCGTGATCCCGGCGTATACCTCCGCCGCATCGGCCATCTGTGGAACCCATTTCGGGCTCACGAAGGCCGACACTTCCACCACCGGTAATCCCGCAGCCGACAGGGCATCGACGAACGCGATCTTCTCGGCAGTCGGGATGTTCGCGGACTCGTTCTGCAGGCCGTCCCTGGGGCCGACCTCCACGACCGTGACGCGCGCGGGTCTGCGGTTCATGCCATCTCCACGAGTGGAACGCCCGGCTGCACCAGCTCACCTTCGCGACACGAGATCGCCTTCACGACGCCGTCCGAGAGGGCGCGCACCGGCAGTTCCATCTTCATCGCTTCGAGCACGAGCAGCGTGTCCCCCTTCTTCACCGCGGCGCCCGGACCGACCACGATCTTTCGCACCGTTGCCGGCATCGGCGCGGTGAGCGTGCCGACGTGTGCCGCGGCCTTCCGCTTCCGTCCCGGCGACTCGGTCTCGAACTCCCAGACTTCGCCGTCCAGGAACACCCACCGGACGTCGCCGTCCGCGACCCCGATCGCGCGCGGCGGAACCTCGACCGCTGTGCCGTCCACCAGGACGGTGCCGTTACCTACTTCGACGCGGTACTCGCGATCGCCGTGCCGCAGGATCACTTCGGCCATCTCAGCGTCCCCACCCGTGGAGCGTTTCCCAGGGATCCGGGCGCCGCGCCGGCCCTCCTGCGGCTGCGTAATTCGCCGGACCGGGTGCCGCGGCTGCGCGAGCCGTCGCGGCCGCGGCGACTAGTTCCGCGCTCGGCGCTCGAGGCTCCGTCAGCGTCGCAAGATGTTCGTCGATGAAGCCGGTGTGGATCTCGCCCGCGGCAAACGCGGGATGGCGGAGCACTCGCAACAGGAACGGAACGTTGGTCCGGATGCCCAGCACCGCGTACTGCCGCAGCGCAGCGATCACGCGTTCGATCGCCGCCTGCCTGGTCTCTCCATGCACGATCAACTTGGCAAGGAGCGGATCGTACGCCACCGGAACCTCGGCACCTTCGACCACGCCGTCGTCCACGCGCACGCCTGGACCCGCCGGCTTCCGGTAGACCAGCAGCGTGCCCGCCTGTGGCAGGAAGTCGTTGACGGGATCCTCCGCGTAGATGCGGCACTCGATCGCATGGCCGTGCTGAGAGAGGTCGTCCTGTGCCCACGGCAGGGGATGCCCCGCCGCAACCTCGAGCTGGGCTCGCACCAGGTCAACGCCGGTGACCGCTTCCGTGACCGGATGTTCGACCTGGAGCCGGGTGTTCATCTCGAGAAAATAGAACTTCGCCTCCGGTCCCGAGCCTTCCAGCAGGAACTCGACCGTGCCGGCGTTTTGATAGTTCACCGCTCGCGCGGCTGCGACGGCCGCGTCCCCCATCCGCCGGCGCAGGTCGGGCGTCAGGGCGGGGGAGGGGCTCTCTTCGATCACCTTCTGGTGCCGCCGCTGCACCGAGCACTCACGCTCGAAGAGGTGGACGACGTTGCCATGCGCGTCGCCGAAGACCTGGATCTCGACGTGGCGCGGGCGTTCGATCAGTCTTTCGACGTAGAGCGTCCCGTCGCCGAACGCGGCTTGCGCCTCGCGCCGGGCGCCATCGATCATCTCGGTCGCGCCCGCTTCGTCGCGCAGGATTCGCATCCCCTTGCCGCCGCCACCCGCGGACGCCTTCACGAGGCAGGGAAGACCGATCGAGCGGACGGCGGCGAGCACTCCGTCGTTCGACTGATCCGCAGGCGTGGCGCCCGGCACGACCGGAACGCCGGCTCGCTCCATCAACTCGCGCGAGCCCACCTTGGATCCCATCCGCTCGATCGTGTCCGCGGTTGGCCCGATGAAGATGAGTCCTGCCTCTTCGCAGGCGCGGGCGAACGCCGGCCGTTCCGACAGGAACCCGTAGCCGGGATGGATCGCGTCGCATTCGTGTGTGCGCGCGGCCTCGATCAACGCGGGGATGTTCAGATAGCTCTCGGCAGGAGCCGTGGGCCCGATCCGGACGGCACGGTCGGCCGCCTGCACGTGCGGAGCATCGGCGTCGGCGTCGGAGTAGACGGCCACTGTCTCGATGCCCGACTCGAAGCAGGCGCGCTGAATGCGGATCGCGATCTCGCCGCGATTCGCGATGAGGACGCGGCGGATCGTCATTCGATCCAGCCGGGCTTGCGCTTCTCGAGGAACGCGCGCATCCCCTCCTGGCCTTCGTGCGCGACGCGGTGGCGCGCGATGGTTTCCGAGGTCACATCGATCAGGTCGGCCGGGATACCGTGGGCAACCGCCGCAATAAGGTGCTTGGCCCCGGTGATCGCGCCGGGGGCCGAGGTGAGCAGTTCGCTGATGTAGGCGTCGATCCTCTCGTCGAGTTCCGCTTCCGGCACGACCGCATGCACCAGGCCGATGTCGCGAGCCCGTGCGGCAGGGAAGCGTGCGGCGGTGAGGAACAGCTCGCGTGCCGCCGAGACGCCGATTTTCTGCACGACGTAGGGGGAGATTACCGCCGGCAGTATGCCGAGCTTCGCTTCGGTGAAGCCGAACGTCGCGCTCTCGGATGCCACGACGATGTCGCAGACCGCGGCCAGGCCGCTCCCGCCGCCGAGGGCCGCGCCGTGGACGCGACCGATGAGCGGGATCGGCAACGAATCGAGCGCGTCGAACATTTCCGCCATCGCCGCCGCGTCACGCATGTTCTCGTCGAAGGAGTAGTCGATCATCTTCGACATCCAGCCGAGATCGGCGCCGGCGCAGAAGGTCTTGCCGGCCCCGGCGATCACCGCCACGCGCGGCCGCTGCCCGGGGGCGCCCTGGGTGATGTTCTCTGCCCATCCGGTCAGCTCGGCGACCATGTGTTCGTTGAACGCGTTGCGGACGTCGGGCCGGTTCAGCGTGACACGCACGACGGGGCCGGTCTGTTCGATCAGTATCGGTGGCATCGAAAAAATCATCACCCTGGCACCCCCGTAAAGGGGTGCCCTACATACGGAACACGCCGAACTTCGCGTCGGGAATCGGCGCGTTGAACGCCGCCGAGATCCCCAGCGCCAGCGCCGGTCTCGTCTGGGCCGGATCCAGAATCCCGTCGTCCCACAACCTGGCCGTGGAGTAGTAGGGGGAGCCCTCGCGGTCGTACTTCTCGAGGATCGGGTCGCGGATCGCGGCTTCTTCCTCGGTGCTCAGCGTCCGGCCCTGACGCGCCAGCTGGTCGCGCTTGACGGTCGTCAGGACGCCTGCCGCCTGCTCGCCCCCCATCACCGAGATCCGCGCGTTCGGCCACATCCAGAGCAGCCGCGGTTCGTACGCGCGTCCGCACATCCCGTAGTTGCCGGCGCCGAACGAGCCGCCGATGATCACCGTGAACTTCGGGACGACGGAGTTGGCAACGGCGTGGACCATCTTCGCGCCGTCCTTCGCGATGCCGCCGCGTTCGTACTCGCGGCCGACCATGAACCCGGTGATGTTCTGCAGGAAGATCAGCGGAATGCCGCGCAGATTGCACAGCTCGATGAAGTGCGTCGCCTTCAGCGCCGACTCGGAGAACAACACCCCGTTGTTGGCGACGATCCCGACGAGAAAGCCATGAAGCCGGGCGAACCCGGTGACCAGCGTCGTCGCGTAGCGTTCCTTGAACTCGTCGAACCTCGAGCCGTCCACGATGCGGGCGATCACTTCGCGCACGTCGTACGGCTTCCTCGTGTCGGCGTTGACGATGCCGTAGATCTCTCCGGGATCGTAGCGGGGATCTTCCGGCGTGGTCATGTCGGCGGGCAGCCGCTTCGCCGTGTTCAGCGTGGTCACGATCGTCCGGGCGAGGTGCAGCGCGTGGTGGTCGTCCTCGGCGAAGTAGTCGGCCACGCCCGAGAGGCGGGTGTGCACGTCGGCGCCGCCCAGTTCCTCGGCCGTGACCTCCTCGCCGGTTGCCGCCTTCACGAGGGGAGGTCCGCCCAGAAAGATCGTGCCGGTCCCCTTGACGATGATCGTCTCGTCAGACATGGCGGGCACGTAGGCGCCCCCCGCGGTGCACGATCCCATGACGATGGCGATCTGCGGGATCCGCTCGGCCGACATGCGCGCCTGGTTGTAAAAGATCCGTCCGAAGTGCTCGCGGTCGGGAAAGACGTCGGCCTGCAGCGGCAGAAAGGCGCCGCCGGAGTCCACGAGATAGAGACACGGCAGGCGGTTCTCGAGGGCGACCTGCTGCGCCCGCACGTGCTTCTTCACCGTCATGGGGTAGTAGGTGCCGCCCTTGACGGTGGCGTCGTTGGCGACGATCAGGACGTCGCGTCCCGATACACGGCCGATGCCGGTGACGATGCCCGCGGCGGGCGCCTGGTTCTCGTACAGGTCCCAGGCGGCAAGCGGGGAGAGTTCGAGGAACGGCGACCCGGGATCGAGCAGCCGGTCGATCCGCTCGCGGACGGGGAGCTTGCCCTGTTGCCGATGCCGTTCCAGATAACGCGCGCCGCCCCCCTCGCGGACCCTGGCGGTCCGCTCCCGGAGTTCGTTCACCAGCGCCGTCATCCGTTCGGTATTCGTTCTGAACAGTGCGGAATCGGGGGAGACGTGCGTTTCTAGGACGTCCACGCCACCATCTCTGCCATGCGCGGCATTATGACACGCGATCGGCGGGATAGTGTATGTTCCTTGAACACGTGTCTGCTTTTTCGGCGCTCAGGTGCCGATGTGTATAATTAATCTTCCGAAAATTTGTATCACGTGTATTATGAGCAGCCGTTTTTGGGCTGAGGTTGGACGATGACGACGAAAAAGAAGATCCGGGTGCTGGCAATCGACGATGAGCCGTCGATCATCGAGTGGCTGAAGATCCTGCTCGAGCACCAGGGCTACGAGGTCCGCACGGCCATGATCGGGACCCGTGGCGAGGAGATTTTCAAGACCTGGAAGCCGGACGTCGTCGTGACCGACATGATGCTGCCGGACATCGACGGGCTCGAGCTGCTGCGCCGCTTCAAGCAGGCCCATGCGGATACCGAGGTGATCGTCGTGACCGGCCATGGCTCGGTACAGAAGGCGGTCGAGGCGATGAAGGCCGGCGCCTTCGAGTTCGCCGAAAAGCCGATCGACGCCGACGCGCTCCTGGCCAAGCTGGAACGGGCCATCGAACGCCGCGACCTGCTCGGTGAGAACCAGCTTCTGAAGCAGAAGATCGAGAACCAGTTCCGGTTCGGCAACATCATCGGCAAGAGCAAGAAGATGCACGAAGTGCTCGAGCTCGTCGAGAGTGTTGCGGGGAGCGACGCGAACATCCTCATCCAGGGGGAGAACGGTACCGGCAAGGAGTTGATCGCCAACGCGATCCACTACAACAGCAAGCGGGCGAAGGGCCCGTTCATCAAGATCAATTGCGCCGCGATCCCGAAGGACCTGATCGAGTCGGAACTGTTCGGCTACAAGAAGGGGGCGTTCACCGGCGCCCAGACCGACAAAGAAGGGCTCTTCGAGATGGCCGAAGGGGGATCGCTGCTGCTCGACGAGATCGGCGAGATGCCCCCGTATCTCCAGACGAAGCTGCTGCGGGTGCTGCAGGAACGCGAGTACCGTCCGATCGGCAGCGATCGCATCGTCCGGGTCGACTTTCGTCTCATCTGCGCGACGAACATCGATCTGGATGCGGCGCTGCGTGACGGCAAGCTGCGTGAAGACCTGTACTTCCGGATCAACACGATCACGCTGCGGGTGCCGCCGCTGCGCGAGCGGACCGAAGACATCCCGCTGCTGTGCGAGCACTTCCTGGAGAAGTACCGGCAGCGGCACGCGCGCAACGTCAAGTCGATTGTGCCGGCCGCCTCTCACGTGCTGATCCGGCACCGGTGGCCCGGCAACGTCCGCGAGCTGGAGAACGTGGTCGAGCGCGGCGTGCTCGTGGCGAAGGGGACCGAGATCACGGTCACGGACCTGCCCGAATCGCTGCGAACCGAGACGTCCACGGCCACGGAGTTCGTGATCCCGCCGCATCGGACACTGGCGGAGATCGAGCGCATGGCGATCCTGCAGACGCTCCAGCGCACCAACTGGAACAAGCAGGAGGCGGCGCAGATCCTGGGGCTCTACCGTCCGACGCTGTACAGCAAGATGAAGAAGCACGAGATCCAGGACGGCGGGAAGAGCGGCGCCCGGCGCCCGGCCGCGGCGCAGGCGTAGGGGGCGCTGCGCGCGTGCAGGGATGGGGGATCGGGAATGGGGGATGATCCCGTGCCCACTCCCATTTCGATCCCCATCCCCCCTCCCCCCATTCCCCCATTCCCCACCCCCCATTCCCCAGTCCTGCACGCG
>DASWVN010000109.1:0-9649 GCA_036401215.1 Vicinamibacterales bacterium
CCCGGGGCGCTGACGCTACGCCTCGCGCCGCACGTGGCGCACGTCACCGCGATCGAAGTGGATCCGGAGATGGTGGCGGCGCTGCGCCCGCGGCTGCCGCCCAACGTGACGCTGGTCGAAGAGGACTTTCTCGACGCGGACGTCGATCCGCTCTTCGAAGGGATGCAGCAGATCCGGGTGGCCGGCAACCTTCCTTACAACATCTCCTCCCCCATCCTGTTCCGGCTGCTCGACGCGCACGTCAAACACGGATCGATCCGCGACGCCACGCTGATGCTGCAGCGCGAAGTCGCCGAGCGGATCGAAGCGAAGCCGGGGACGAAGGACTACGGCGTGCTGTCGGTGTTCATCCAGCTTCATGCCGATGTCCAACGACTGCTGGCGCTGCCGCCGGGGGCGTTCCGGCCCGCACCAAAGGTCCATTCGAGCGTGCTCCGGCTCACGTTCCGGCCGCCGGCGGCCGACGTGACGGATCCGAAGGTCTTCGAAACGATGGTCCGGTCGATGTTCACGCAGCGGCGCAAGACGCTGTCGAACGCGCTCCGGCCGTTCGCCCAGTCCCGCGGCGCGGATGCCGCCGCGGCGCTGGCGGCCGCCGGGATCGACCCCACCCGCCGGCCCGAGACGCTGCAACTCGATGAGATCGCTGGACTTGCGGCCTATTTCGCTTCGATCTGAACGACCAGCTGTGCTATAGTTCACGGCGCCGTGTCTCGCCGAAGCCCGAAGGGCGTAGGCGGACCAAACTGGTCTCCTGTCCCAGCGGGTGATCAGTGGACACTGTGAATCCGCGGCTCCCAGCCGCGGCGCGTGCGGACCCATTCGCCCGGATGGCCATCCGTCGTCGAGGTGTCCTTCGCCAAGGGAGCATCCCGACTGGGGACTCGTGTTGCCAATTGACGACCGCAGCGTAGCGCCAGACGTGCCGCCGCTCGAGATCATCCCGCTCGGCGGGCTCGGCGAGTTCGGCATGAACATGATGGTGATCGCCTGCGGCGATACCGCCATCCTGGTCGATGCCGGCGTCATGTTCCCCGAGCCGGAACTGCTCGGGGTGGACCTGGTCGTACCCGACCTGCGGCAGCTCGAGAAGTATCCGATCCGCGCGCTGGTGCTGACGCACGGGCACGAGGACCACATCGGCGCGGTCCCGCACGTGCTGCCGCTGTTCGACGGACCGGTGTACGGCACGGCGCTGACGCTCGCGCTGGTGCAGAACAAGCTGCAATCGCGCGCCGACGATACGCCCGCCACCTCGAACGTGACGGTCGAGGAGGCGAAGAAGCGCCTGACCGTCGTTCGTCCGCGCGACCGGGTGGCGGTCGGATCGTTCGAGATCGAGTTCATCCGGGTGACGCACAGCATGCCCGACTGCGCGGCGCTGGCGATCACCACGCCGCGCGGGGTCGTCGTGCACACCGGCGACTACAAGATCGACCAGACGCCGCTCGACGGGGACCATTTCGATTTTCATCGCTTCGCCGAGCTGGGAGCGGCGGGCGTGCTGGCGCTGCTGTCCGACAGCACCAATATCGATCGAAAGGGGTTCACCGGTTCGGAGCTGGAGGTCACCGACGCCTTCGAGGAGATCTTCACGAGCGCCGAGGGGCGGATCGTCGTCGGGATGTTCGCGTCGAGCATCTTCCGGATGCAGATCCTGGTGGATCTCGCGGCGCAGTTTGGCCGGCAGGTCGCGTTCATCGGGCGGGGCGTGAACGACAACGCCGAGATCGCGCAGCGCCTGGGCTATCTGCGCATTCCGGCCGGGGTGCTGATCCGGGATGCGGACGTGCGGAACTATCCGTCGCAGGACGTCGTGTGTATCTGCACCGGCTCGCAGGGGGAACCGCAGGCGGCGTTGCCGCGGATCGCGATCGACGATCACCGCCACGTCCGGCTGGACCCGGGCGACACGGTCGTGTTCTCGGCCCGCGAGATTCCGGGCAACGAAAAGGCCATTGCGCGCGTGATGAACCACGTCGCCCGACGGGGCGCGGAGATCGTCACCGACGGGATGAAGCGGGTGCACGTGTCCGGCCACGGCAGCGAAGAGGAACTCAAGCTCGTCCTCTCACTGGTCAGACCGCAGTACTTCGTGCCGATACATGGGGAGTACCGGCAGCTCGCCCGGCATGCCCGGGTGGCCGCGCAGGTGTCCCGCGGCACCAAAACGCTGCTGGCCGAGAACGGCGACGTGCTTCGCTTCGATGCGGACGGGGGCCGGATCGCCGCGAAGGCGCCGCCCGGACGCATTCTGATCGACGGCACGCGGAGCGGCGAAGTCGGTGACGAGGTCCTCCGCGACCGTCGCCACCTCTCGGGCGACGGGCTCGTGGTTCCGGTCGTGACGATCAACGGGCAGACGGGAGGGCTCGAGGAGACGCCCGACATCATCACGCGGGGGTTCGTGCTGGACGCCCGCACCGAGGGGCTGCTGAAGGAGATCCCGTCGCTGCTGGCGGCGACGATCGAAGGCGCAGGTGTCGAGGAACGAACGGATCCGGGGATGATCAAGGAGAAGATTCGCGTGGACCTTCAGAGGTTCTTCCGCAAACGGTCAGGGCTCCGGCCGCTGGTGCTGCCGGTCGTGATGGAGATCTGACGTGGCCGGAGGAGCGATTTCACGGCGGGTCAGCGAGTTCGTCGGCGTCGTGCTGTTTGCGCTGGCGCTGTTGTGGATCGTCGCGCTCGCCAGCTACAGCTCGTCGGATCCCGTCTGGTTCTTCAGCACGGGCGCCGGCAGCATGCCGGAGAACTTCGCCGGCCGCATCGGCGCGTTCATGGCGGAGCTGTCCTATCAGCTCCTGGGCTACTCGGCCTACCTGATCCCGATCGTCATGATGGTGGCGGGCTGGCACTACTTCTGGTGCAAGGCGATCGACGCCCGCTACACGAAGGCGATCGGCGCCGCGCTGCTCTTCGCCTGCACATCTTCCCTGCTCGCGCTGATCTTCAGGACGATCGACATCGATGGCAAGGAGTTCCGCCCCGGTGGTTACCTCGGGCAGTTCCTCGCCGGCGTGCTGTCGGATTACCTGAACACCACCGGCTCCGTCATCCTCATCCTGACGACGCTCTTCCTGGCGACGATCCTGGCGACGCAGTTCTCGTTCGGACGGTTCTTTGGTGCGATCGGCGAGATCCTGCGCGACCGCTGGGCCGCGGCGCTCGGATCCATTCGCACGTGGCGTGAAGAGCGCCGCCGTGAGCGGCAGCGCCAGGAGGTGCTGAAGAAGCACCTCGAGAAAGCGCCGGTGGAGGCGAAGGAGAAAATCGCGGCCGCCGCCCGCATCGCGCGGAGGGACGCCACGGCGCGCCAGTCCGGCGGGCAGGACGAGGAGCCGGCGCCGAAGCCGTCGCGTGCCGCGGCTGTGGTCGGCGCTGCCGCTGCGGCGCTGAAGGCCGCGTCGTCGAGGCCGACGCCGCCCGCGATCAAGCGGCCCGCGCCTCCGGTCGAGACTCCCCTGCCGCTGCCGGAACCCGAGAAGGTGCCGGCCGAACGCCGGAAGGGCACCTACACGCTGCCTCCGCTCGCGCTGCTCGATGCGCCGAAGGCGCAGCGCAAGATCGACGAGCGCGAGCTGATGGAAGGGGCTCGCCTGCTCGAGGAGAAGTGCCGCGAGTTCTCGGTCGAAGGGACGGTGGTGCAGATCCATCCCGGCCCGGTCGTCACGACCTACGAGTTCAAGCCGGACGCCGGGGTGAAGTACAGCAAGATCACCGGCCTCGCCGACGATCTGTGCCTGGCGATGCAGGCGGAATCCGTCCTGATCGATCGGATCCCCGGCAAGAGCACCGTCGGCATTCAGATCCCCAATCCGAATCGCGAGCTGATCTCGATGCGCGAGCTGCTCGAGGCCGACATCTACAAGCGTTCGGCGTCCAAGCTGACGCTCGCGCTCGGCAAGACGATCCACGGCGAGCCCTACATCAGCGATCTCGCGACCATGCCGCACCTGCTGATCGCCGGCTCCACCGGCACCGGCAAGTCGGTCAGCGTCAACGCGATGCTCTCGAGCATCCTCTTCCGCGCGACGCCCGACGATGTGCGGTTCATCATGGTGGACCCGAAGCGGCTCGAGCTGGGGATGTACGAGGAGATCCCGCACCTGCTCACGCCGGTCGTGGTCGACCCGAAGCTTGCCGCCAACGCGCTGCGCTGGGCCGTCCGCGAGATGGAAGAGCGGTACAAGACGCTGGCTGCGGTCGGCGTCCGCAACATCGAGCAGTACAACCGGAACATCCGCGCCATGCAGGAAGAGGCGAAGGGGCCGGTCATGGACGACAACGGGAACGAGATCAAGACACTCCCGTTCATCGTCGTGCTGATCGACGAGCTTGCGGACCTGATGATGGTCGCGGGCAACGAGGTCGAGGAGTCGATCTGCCGCCTCGCGCAGATGGCGCGCGCGGTCGGCATCCACCTGATCCTCGCGACCCAGCGTCCGTCGGTGGACGTGATCACCGGCTTGATCAAGGCGAACCTGCCGGCGCGCATCTCGTTCCGCGTCTCCTCGAAGATCGACTCCCGGACGATTCTCGACTCGAACGGCGCCGAACAGTTGCTCGGCAAGGGGGACATGCTTTACCTTCCCCCTGCTTCATCGCGGCACATTCGCCTGCACGGCCCGTACATCTCCGAGCAGGAGAGCGCGCGGCTGGCGAGCTTTCTCCGGAAACAGGGCAAGCCCACGTACGACGTCTCGATCACCGAGGACGAAAAGAAGTCGGGCGGCGACCTCGAGTTCGAGAAGGACGACCTCTACGACGAAGCGGCGCGGATCGTCGTCTCGTCGGGGCAGGCGTCGATCTCGTACCTGCAGCGCCGCCTGCGGATTGGGTTCAGCCGCGCGGCGCGGCTGGTGGACATGATGGAAGCCGACGGTCTGGTCTCCCCCGCCGCCGGTGGCAAAGCGCGCGAGGTCCTCGTCAAGAAGGATTACTTCGAGGAAGTCGACGCGCACGTCAGGTAGGCAACATCATGATGTCGAAGGCTCTTGCCGTCGTTCTGCTGGCTGCTGCGTGCCTGGCGGGTGCTCCCCGCGACGCGCACGCGCAGTCGGCGAAGACTCTCTATACACGGGCGCTCGACCGCGAACGCGCACTGCGCGACTCGACGCGGCAGCCGACGCTGAAGCAGCTTCGTGCGATCGTCGCATCGTACGAGGCGATCGTCCGCAGGTACCCGACCAGCGGGTACAGCGACAACGCGCTCTGGCAGGCGGCCAATCTGTCGTTTCTTGCGTACGATGACTTCGGCCAGATGTCGGACCTGAAGGCCGGGCTGCGCATGCTCGCCATGCTGCGCAAGGAGTACCCGTCCAGCTCCCTCATCGCTCGAGCCGGAGAGATCGTCAGGCTGCGTGAAGCCCAGGCCGCCGCTCCTCCGCCACCGCCGTCGCCCCCTCCGCCATCGAATGCCGCCGCACCGGCCGCCGGATCGAACAGCGCGGTGCTGATCCGCGACGTCAAGCGCACGCAGTTGCCCGACGGCATGC
Organism: Vicinamibacterales bacterium; assembly: GCA_036401215.1. Taxonomy (GTDB): domain Bacteria; phylum Acidobacteriota; class Vicinamibacteria; order Vicinamibacterales; family 2-12-FULL-66-21; genus JACDCA01. The sequence goes on from DASWVN010000109.1 coordinate 5,499, forward strand.
GTCTGACGATCGAGATGGACCGCGAGACGTCGTACACCTCGGAGCGCCTCGAGAACCCGAGCCGTGTGTTCTTCGATCTGAAGGGCGCCGCCGCGACCGAGGCGCTGAAAGACAAGTCGTTGAAGTTCGAGGACGGCATCGTGAAGGAGGTCCGGCTCGGCCGCCATCCGGACGCGACGCGCATCGTGATGGACATGGAAGGGGTCGAGAGCTACAGCGTCTTCACGCTGTACGAACCGTTCCGGCTCGTGGTGGACTTCAAGCGGACGGCCGCAGCCACGTCCCCGCCGGCGACGGCTGCTGCCTCCCAACCCGATCCGCAGGCGATTCCGGGGCCTCCGCCGGCGGTGGCGTCCGCAGCGAAGCCGTCCCCGGCGCAGCAGGTGGATTCGCCACTCGCGCGCGAAGCGACGCCCGTGCCGGCAGCGCCGGCGGCGCCTCCCGCGCCCCCGTCCGCGAACGCCAACGGCCAGTTCTCGCTGGCCCGGCAGCTCGGCCTCGGCGTGTCGCGGATCGTGATCGATGCCGGTCACGGCGGCCACGATCCCGGTGCGAAGGCCAACGGCGTCACCGAGTCGGAGGTCGCTCTCGACGTGGCGCTTCGCCTTCAGAAACTGCTCGAGAAGGAACCGGGGTTCGAAGTGGTGATGACGCGGTCCACCGACGTGTTCATCCCGCTCGAGGAGCGGACGAAGATCGCCAACAAGGAGTCGGCCGACCTCTTCCTGTCGATCCACGCGAACGCCGCGCGCAACACGAAAGCACGCGGCGTCGAGACCTACTTCCTGAACTTCGCGACGAACCCGGAGGCTGAAGCGGTCGCCGCGCGCGAGAACGCCGGCTCCGGTCAGAGCATGCGGAAGCTGCCGGACATCGTCCGTGCGATCGCGCTGAACAACAAGATCGACGAGTCGCGTGACTTCGCGAACATGGTCCAGCGGTCGATGGTGCGCAAGCTGTCGTCGAAGACCAACGAGATCCGCAACATCGGGGTCAAGCAGGCGCCGTTCGTCGTTCTCATCGGCGCGCAGATGCCGAGCGTCCTGGCCGAGACGTCGTTCGTGACGAACAAGGAGGACGCGGCGCTGCTGAAATCGGCGGCCTACCGTCAGAAGATTGCCGAAGCGCTGTTCGATGCTGTTCTGCAGTATCAGCGGTCGCTGAAGAAGATGCGAACCTCTTCGTAGTCCGGGGTCCGGGGTCCGGGGTCCGGGGTGCGGAGCCCGGGGGGGACGCTGGTATTCGTAGGGCGCCCCTTTACGGGGCGCCAGTCCGCGCCAATGACATAGGGCGCGGCTTCAGTCCGCGCCGATCAGGAGGTCGGGGTGATGCGCAGGGCCTCGGAATCCGGGACGGGCTCGAGGTTGTACTTCTCGCGCGTCTTCTTCACACCGATCAGGATGGACCCGAACAGCGCGCCGAGCAGAATGGCGCTCAGGATCAGCGCGCCGGTCAGGCCGAACGCGCCGATCAACACGTCCGCGACGGTCGTCGACTCCACGGGCTGTTCCACGACGCGGACCATGACGGGTTCCTGGATGGCGAAGAGCATCTGGTTATTTAGACTCTGAATTCGGCTTCGCGTTCCAATGGCGCCCCGTAAAGGGGCGCCCTACTTTATGCCCCTCCATTCTGCGGGGCTTTATGCCCGCCATTCCGACGCACTGGCCCCGCCATTCTGCGGCGCCCTACTTCCACGTCTCGCTGGTAAACGCCAGCTCGGCCAGGGTCCTCACCGCGACGCCGGTGGGTCCCTTGGGCTGCCACGGCTTGGCGTCTTCCGCCCATGCGGTCCCCGCGATGTCGAGGTGGGCCCACGGGAGGCCCCCTGCAAACTCTTTCAAGAACATGGCCGCCGTGCAGGCGCCTGCCGGACGGCCGCCCGAGTTGATCATGTCGGCGATTTCGCTCTTCAGCTGCTCGGCGTACTCATCGTAGAGGGGCATCGGCCAGGCACGGTCGCCCGCAACGCTCGACGCCTTTCGCACGACATCCACCCACTCTTCCGGCTGGCCGAACAGGCCAGACGCCACCTTGCCGAGCGCAACCACGCATGCGCCGGTCAGCGTGGCGACATCGACGAGGTGGGTCGCGCCAAGCTCCTTTGCATACCAGAGCGCATCGCCGAGGATCAGGCGCCCCTCGGCGTCGGTGTTGATGACCTCGACGGTCTTGCCTGCGGCGCCGGTGAGCACATCGCCTGGCTTGATGGCGCGTCCGCCGGGCATGTTCTCGGCTGCCGGGATGATGCCGATGACCTTGATCGGTGCGTCGAGGAGCGAAATGGCGCGCATGGCGCCGATCACTGCGGCGCCGCCCGACATGTCGGTCTTCATCCGGTCCATGCCCTCGGCCGGCTTGATCGAAATGCCGCCGGTGTCGAATGTGATCCCCTTGCCCACCAGGCCGAGGACGTGCGTTCCCGCGCGGCCGCCGGCGCTCGCGCGCGGTGTGTGCGTCAGGACGATGACCCGCGGGCGTTCGTCGCTGCCGCGGCCAACTCCCAGCAGCAGGCCCATGTTCAGCCGTTCGAGGTCATGCTCGTCGAGCACGTCCACCTGGAGTTCCGTTCCCGATGCGATCGCGGCCGCACGCGCGGCCAGCTCGCGCGGCGTCAGCACGTTCGAGGGTTCGTTGCACAACTCCCGCGTGAGGTTGCAGCACTCGCCAAGGGTGCGTCCACGTTCGATCGCCTGCCGCGCTTCGTCTCCGCGTCCGGGCGGGACGACGATGGCGATCTCTTCAGCCGGCGGCCCGCCTTTCTCGACGCTCTTGTATCGATCGATGCTGAAGGATGCGAGCACGAGACCCTCGGCGGCCGCCTGGGCGGCCGCACGCAGGTCGACGTCGCCGCGCAGGACCCACGCGATCCGTCTGACGCGCCTGACGCGTGCGGCCAGCGCCGCGGCCGTCGCGGTCCGGCGCATGCGCTCGGTGTCGAATTCCTCGCGCTTCCCGGCGCCCACGAGGGCGACCCGGGGCGCCGACCAGCCGGAAACAGGTGTGAGAAAAAATTCGTAGGGTCGGCCGCGCAGTTCCTTCGAATCCTGCGCACGGAGGATCTGGCCTCCTGACGCATCCACCAGTCCAGGCACGTCGTCGAGCGGGTCCTCCTCGAAAACCGGGAGAATCAGCAACTCGGTTTCGACCTTCGACGGGGGATCGGTAACGGTGGTGAGGGACGGGACGGCAGGCGTCAGGGACATGAAGTGGGGATTATAATGGCCATTCCTGCCGGGAGTGGAACGATGATGAACACCGTTTTTGCAATCCGTTCAGTTTCGGCAATAGCGTGCACGATCATGCTCGCGGGGATCAATCCCGCTGCCGCCGAACAGCAGAAGAAGCCGTCCATCAACATCCGGGCGAATCCGGCCGCGGGCTTCTCACCGCTTCGGGTGGTGCTCACCGCCGAAATCAAGGGCGGATCCGACGATTTCAGGGAGTTCTACTGCCCGACGATCGAGTGGGACTGGGGCGATGACACCCGCGCCGAAAGCACCGCGGATTGCGAGCCGTACGAAGAAGGAAAGAGCGAGATCCGGCGCCGTTATACGATCAGCCGCATCTTCCCGACCTCGGGCAACTTCAAGGTCGCCTTTCGCCTGAAGCAGAAGGACAAGGTCGTCGGATCGAGCACGACCACCGTGCAGGTTCGTCCGGGCCTGCGCGACGGCGCCATGTGTTGTGACGAGTGATTCGGGACGTTGGTCCTGGATCGGCCAGCAGGGGTGACGCCTGTTCAGGGGCCCGCTCGCGTTGCGGGTCAATGACGAATGACGAATGACGAGAGGCATCCAGTCGCCATTCAGCATTCGTCATTCGGCATTCGTCATTGACACAGCCTGACCTGCACGCGCCGGACCGGCATGCCATTGCCGCCCCAGACCCGCCACACCGCCGCTGACATCACTCACTCAACCCACAGCGCCAGCTCCAACACGGCTCCGTTAACGATGCGGAACGCGCGGACGTCGGCGGGGTCCGAGGCGAGCGAGATGATCACGTGGACGAACTCGGGATCGTTGGCTTCGCGGATGTCGGTCTCGGACGGCGCGGCTGGCGATCGCGGATGCGAGTGGTAGGCGCCGATCACGGCGAGACCCGCGGCTCTGGCCTTGCGGATCGCCGCGAAGTGGCCGGCGGGGTCG
>DASWVN010000110.1:0-5590 GCA_036401215.1 Vicinamibacterales bacterium
TCGAGCAGTAGATCAGCCGCGGGTAACGGCCCGAAAGCTGCTCGTAGGCGAGCCCGAGCCGGTGCATCGTGCCGGGACGGAAGTTCTCGACGACGACGTCCGCCTTTGCCAGCAGCGGATCGAGGATCCCGCGGGCAGCCGCGCTCTTGAGATCGAGCGTGAGGCTTTCCTTGTTGCGATTGATGCTCAGAAAGTAGGCGCTTTCACCGTGGACGAACGGTGGACCCCACGCGCGCGTATCGTCTCCCTTGCCGGGGTGCTCGATCTTGATCACCCGGGCTCCCATGTCTGCGAGCTGCATGGTGCAGTACGGACCGGAGAGCACGCGAGTGAAGTCGAGGACGGTGATGCCTTCTAGCGGTCCTGACATGTTCGTGCGATGGCGATGATGTCGGTCAGCAAGGCGTACGCGGTCTGCGTCAGGCTGCCCGAGAGCTGAGTGATCGCGATCCGGTCGAGGAGGTCGGTCTCGAGGATCAACGCGTTGGCGCTCCCCGCCAGCTGTGCGAGGAGGTGATCCGGCGGCAGCGCGCGCGGTTCGACGGCCAGCTCCAGCGCGCCGGTGGTGCTGCGTCGCGCGGACGCGACCAGCTTCAACCGGCGTCCTGCCGCAAGCGCCGTCCGCGCACCATCACCCGTGCCCGCGTCGAGCCCCGTCCGGCGGACATCGTGGGGCGTGACCCTGGCGTCCATCAACACGTTGGCCAGTGCAGCTGTCTTGGCTGCGGCATCCCAGCCGTCCACATCCAGCGAGGGATCCGCTTCGGCGATGCCGGCGGCCTGCATCTTTGCGAGCGCATCCTCGAACGTCTCGCCGGCTTCGATGGCGGTGATGATGTGGTTCGTCGTCGTGTTCACCACGCCTTCGAAGCCGGTGATGTTCACGACCGGCAGCGTATGACGAACCAGGTTGAAGATCGGGATGCCGTCCATCACGGTCCCTTCGAAGAGGAACTGAACGCCGGCGCGCGCGGCGGCAGCCTGAAGGTCGGCGAACGCGAATGCCACCGGTCCCTTGTTGGCAGTCACGACGTGGCAGCCGGCGCGGATCCCCGCACGTACGTGCGAGATCGCCGGTTCGCCGTCGTGGACGTCGAGCGTGGTGGTTTCCACGACGATGCGAAGGTCAGCGGAGGAAGTCCCGAGCCGCTCGATGACCTCGAACGCATCGGTGCAGCGGGTCCCCTCGTACTCTGCGCCGCCGCGGCGGGTGGCCTTGCCGGCGATCCGGCAGGTGAGTTGATGGTCGGCCGCGATCCGCTCGCGGCGTTCGTCGAGCAGGGTGACGAAACGCCGGGCGACGTTGCCGAAGCCGATCAGTGCCAGATCAACGTTACGCAAGCGCGTCCATCAGCTCCGCGATGCGGTCGAGCGCGCCGGTCAGAAGCTCGGGGTGGGACCCGAAGCCGATCCGCAGGTAGCCGTCCATGTCGAAGTGATCGCCCGGGACCACGAGCACGCTCTGCTCTTTGCGCAGGCGCTCGACGAGCGCCGTCGAGTTGATGGTATGAGCGTACTTCACGAACGCGATCGCGCCCGCTTCGGGAGGCACGTGCGAGAAGCCCGTGCGCTTCTCCAGCCAGGACCGCAGGACGGGGTAGTTCGCCCGGATGATGCCGCGCGTTCGCGCCAGCAGCCGTTCGCGGCCTTCAGGCGCGAGGGCGATCCGCGCGAGCCGGTCGTTCAGCGCGCCTGGCGCGATCGAGGTGTAATCGTGAACGCCCCACAGTTCGGCGATCGTCGATGGCGGGCCGGCAACCCATCCGATGCGCAGGCCTGGCAGACCGTACGCCTTCGACAGGCCGCTCGTGACGAGCACGCGCTCGGAGCGGCCCCACATGCTCGGCGACTCCACAGCGTCGAGTTCCGCGCCGCGATAGATCTCGTCGGAGATCACCCAGGCGCCAACGCGCGAGGCGATCGCACCGATCGCGTCGAGTTCCGCCTCGGTGAGCCGGCACCCTGTCGGATTGTTCGGCGTGCAGATGAAGATCGCGGTCGTGTGCGGTGTGACGATCGCCTCCAGGCGGTCAAGGTCCGGCTCCCAACGGGTTCCGTCCGCGCGGACTCGCAGCGGCCACGGCACCACGTTCGCCTCGACCGCCCGCATGATGCCCGGCGCCTGCATGTAGTTCGGCGTCATCACGACCACGTCGTCGCCGCGCTGCAGCAGATGGAGCAGGGTGACGAGATTCGCCTCGGAGCCACCGTTGGTGACTTCGACGTGGTCCGCCGTGGCGCCGGGATAGAGGGCCGCGATGTACTGACGCAGCTCGATCGTGCCGTTCGTCTGCGTGTAGGCGAGCGGCTGCTGCAGCAATCCGGCTCGTTCCTCTTCGCTGCGGGCAAGCTCCGCGAGCACGAGTGGCTCGACGCCGCTTTCCGAGACGTTCCAGGCCACCTGGTGTTCCCAGATCGACTGGAGCCGTTCCATCGCGAATGGTTCGAACTGCATGAGCGATCGAGTCTACCTGATAGGCTGGGGGAACGTGCCTTCCGTCGTGCCTCTTTCGTCGTCGTCACCCGCCCCGCTTCCGCAGCTCGCTTTGATTCCCGCCGGCGAGTTCACGATGGGGTCGGCCGACGGCGAAGCGGACCAGCGTCCGCCGCACTCCGTCCACGTGGACGAGTTCCTCATATCGGTCGGGCCGATTACCAACGCCGAGTACGCACGCTTCGTCCGGGAGACGAACGCGCGGCCGCCGGGCATCTACGACATGCCGCTCGTCGTCGCGGCCGGCGGATCCGATCGGGAGCGGATGTTCCGTTCGACCGCGGAGCCCTACGTCTGGCCCGGCGGACAGCCGCCCGCCGGGCGGGCCGACCATCCGGTGACGCTCGTACGCTGGGACGATGCGGCAGCGTACTGCGCCTGGCTCGCGGCCGAGACGGGACGGCCCGTCCGGCTTCCGACCGAGGCGGAGTGGGAGAAGGCGGCGCGTGGCGGGATCGACGGGCGCCGCTATCCATGGGGCGAACGGATCGATCGCAACAAGGGCAATTTCCTCAGCGATCCAGCCTTGAAAGGGGAGCACGGCACCACGCCATGCGGCAGTCATCCGCCGAACGGATACGGCCTGCACGATATGGTCGGGAACGTCTGGGAATGGGTGCAGGACTGGTATGCGCCCGATTACTACGCAAATTCCCCGCTCGACAACCCCCACGGCCCCCCGGCAGGACAATTGCGAGTGCTGCGCGGCGGGAGCTGGCTCGTCGCTGACGTCCGGATGCTGACGTGCGCGTACCGTCACAAGGTTCCGCCTGATACATACTCGTACGGGATCGGCTTTCGCGTCGTCTGCACCGTCAGATAAACGTAGGGCACCCCTTTACGGGGTGCCACGCCGCGCCACGAGGAGGCTGCTGTGCTTCGTTCTCAACTCATCATCGTCGGTGTCGCGACGCTGCTCGCGACGTCACCCGCGCTGGCCCAGAAGGAGAACCTGCCCGTCATCGTGACGACCGGGGAAGCCGAGGTGAAACGTCCGCCGGATCGCGCGTGGGTGACGATCAACGCCGAGTCGCGGTCGAAGGACCCCAGGGAGGCGCAGCGGCAGAACGTGAGCGCGATGGACGCGGTCATGGCGAAGTTGAAGGGGATGAATCTCGGTGATGACGCGATCCGCACGATCGCCTACGAGCTGCACCCTGAATACGACTACGTCGAAGGCCGTCAGATCCTTCGGGGCTACGTGGCGCGGAACTCGATCGAGGTGCGGATCGACGATATCTCGCGCGTGGGGGACGTGCTCGGCGTCTCGGTCGGATCGGGAGCGACATCGGTGGGCGGCTTGCGCTTCGGTTTGAAGGACCGCGAGGCTGCGGAACGTGAGGCGCTGCGGCTGGCGGTTGCCGATGCCCGCGCCCGTGCGGATGCAGCCGCCGCCGGCGCCGGCGTCCAGATCTCGGGCGTTCTCAGGGTCGAAGAGCAGCGCATGTCCACGCCCGAGCCCCCGCGTCCAATGATGCGGCAGATGGCGACTGCGGAATACGCGCAGGCTGATGCTCCGCCGATCTCGCCGGGAACGATCGAGATTCGTTCGGTGGTGACGTTAACGGTGCTGATCCGGTAACGCGAGCGAGCCGCGCGAGCGAGCCACGCGTCCGGAGGGAGCCGGCGCAGCGGCGAGCGAGGACGCGTGTAGGGGAGTCCGAGGGGCGAAGCCCCTCGGGTAAAGACGTGCCTGCGGGCGGGCGGGGCGGCCCCAGTTCGCGCCCCCCGCGGGAGCGCTTTACAGCTTCACGAGTACGATTCAGTTGATCCGTTGCAATCAGACAGCCGCTGGCTCGTCGCGTTCGTCCGAAATGATCTCGGCGTCGAGCGTGGCATCGTCGAACAGCCCGACCAGTTCGGGGGCGCCGAGCATGCGGGGCGTCTGATCGATGGTTTCGATCTCGCGGAATTCTTCCGCCGGGGTGACCCCTTTGTCCTTCAGGCGCCGGGCGGTGACGAGCACGCGGCTTTCGAGGGTGCCGACCGCGCCGTTGTAGGCCTGCACCGCTTTCGAGAGGCTGCGGCCGACGTTCTCGAAGTGCTCGGCGAGCTTCGCGATGCGGTCGTAGAGATTGCGTCCAAGCTCGCTGATCTCCTGCGCATTCTTCGCGATCGTCTCCTGCTGCCATCCGTAGGCGATGGCTTTCAGCAGTGCGATCAGCGACAGCGGGCTGGCCAGCATCACGCCCCGCGTCATGCTGAATTCGAGCAGCCCCGGATCATGCTGCATCGCGGCCGACAGCAGCGCCTCCCCCGGCACGAACATGACGACGATGTCGGGCGCAGGCTGGAAGTGGGCCCAGTAGGTCTTGTTTCCGAGGCGGTTGATGTGGTCCTTCACCTGACGGGCGTGATCCTTCAGCTTGCCGTCACGCTGCCCGTCGTCCTCGCACTCCATCGCATCCAGATACGCGGACAGCGCGACTTTGGCGTCGACGACGACGTTCTTGCCGCCGGGGAGTTTGACGATGACGTCGGGCGTGAGGCGGCCGTCGTCGGTGCGCGTGGACTCCTTGATCTCGAAGTGCGTGCCCTCGACGAGCCCTGCGCCTTCGAGCACGCGCCGAAGCTGGATCTCGCCCCACTGGCCGCGGACGTTCGGGGAGCGCAGCGCGCGCGCCAGCTTGCTCGTTTCCGAGTGCAGGGTCTGCTGCGCGTGGGCCAGCGATCGCAACTGTTCGGAGAGGTGCGCCTGCGAGGTCGCGCGTCCGCGTTCGACTTCGTTCAGCTTCGTGTCGACGCGCGTCAGCGACTCGCGCAGCGGCTGAACGAGCGATTCGATCGCCTTCTGCCGCCCCTCGAGGTCCATCGTCGCCGACTTCTGGAACTCGCCCAGCGAGGCCCGTGCGAGCTGAAGGAAGCTCTGGGTGTTCTGCTTCAGTGCGTCGGCCGAGAGCGCCGTGAAAGCCTCGCGCAACTTGACCTCCGCATCCTTCAGGAGCGCCACCTTCTCCGCCGTTCCGCGCCGCTCCGCTTCGAGCGAGGCCGCCAGAGCCGCCTTCTCCTGGAGCACCCGCTCATGCGCCGCCCGCCCGCGAGAGCTGGACCATAAAGCACCCAGCGCTCCGCCCAGCGCAAGCGACAGGATGGCTA
>DASWVN010000111.1:0-6947 GCA_036401215.1 Vicinamibacterales bacterium
AGTACGACGTCATCAAAACGCATCCCACCGTCGGGTCGCGCATCCTCCAGAACGTCAGCTTTCTGCAGCCGCATCTGCCGATCGTCGAACTGCATCACGAGCGTCCGGACGGCGGCGGCTATCCCTACGGGCTGAAAGGGAACGAGATCCCGGTTCTCGCGCGGATCGTTCACGTCGCCGATGCGTACGACGCGATCACCAGCGCGCGTGCGTATCGTCCGGCGCGGCCGGCCGCCGAGGGGTTGCGCGAACTCCAGCGCTGTGCCGGGACCGATTTCGATGAGGAATCCGTCCACGCGCTGACGGCGGTGCTGGCCGACGGATTCGTCGCGGCCGACGCCGTGCGAGGGAGCCTCACGGATCTTCCGAGCGAACGCCCGCGCCAGAACCCCCGCCCAACGGCCTCACAGCCCGATCCCCTCGCCGAGTTCGCGTCAGAGGGACAGGTGGCATGAGGGCCGTTCGCGGAACGGTCGCAGGCTTCGCCGCGCTGCTCCTGGCGAACACGGTCAACGCACAGGGGCTCGGTGGACGCGTGGCGCTCGAGGCGATTGCGTCGGCGGCCACCAGCGCGCGCGCCCTCGACGATCCCAACGTCATCTTCGATCTCGTCGGCACGGTGCGGCTCGCAGACGGTCTCGATGTCGTCGTGCGTCCATGGACGATGAGGCGGCCCGGTGGAGACTGGATGTTCGAGATGTATCAGCTGCAGGTGCGATACGTTTCGCCGACGCGCGTGCCGTTCCGGGTGGATGCGGGGATCATTCCGTCGCCGGTCGGACTCTTCACGCTGGAACTGCAGGCGCACCGCAATCCACTCATCGATCCTCCCTTCTACTACATCTCGCCGCTGCCGCCGCTGAGCGGAACGCCCGATCGCGCCAGGCTCGTGACCGGCGGATATCCGCTCGGCGCGATGGTCAGCGTTTCGGGCACGCGCTGGGACGCACGGGCGGGTGTCACCGACAGCACACCGGTCAGTCCACGAAACGTCTTCGGCGAGTCGCAGCCATCCGCGCACCCGCAACTCGTGCTCGGCGGCGGGTTCACACCGGTGATGGGGCTGCGCCTCGGCGCCGGGTTCGCGCGAGGCAGGTACGAACCGCGATTCGCGACGATCGCGGGATCCGCATCCGCTCCGCGGACGGCGACCCTCTTCAACGTCGAAGGTGAGTACGCGTTCGGACACACGCGTCTCGCGGGCGAGTGGATTCGCGATCGCTTCGAGACGCCTGCGGGCACGGCGGTCGCGCGCGGGTTCAACGTGCAGATCGCGCAGACGCTCACCCCGCGGATCTTTGCCGCCGCGCGCGCGACACACGTCTCGTCGCCCGTGCACGTCGCGCCAGTCGAAGAGCGGCGCACGTCCACCGAGTTCGACCTGTCGCTCGGCTACCGTCTGACGCCGGCGCTCACGGTCCGCGGTGGATATCGACGTGAGCGGGTTTTCAGAGACACCAGGCCGTCCAACGCGGCGGTGATGTCGCTGGTCTGGGCTGAACGTTGGTGGTAAGTCCGCGGTCCGCGGTCCGCGGTGCGCGGTCCGGGGGTGCGCGGTGCGCGGTGCGCGGTCCGAGGGTGCGCGGTGCGCGGTCCAGGGGTGCGGTACTTACAGACCGGTGTCTTCGCGCTCAAATTTGTGATGGGTCAGGTCCGGGGGCGACCTGCCGATTACATTAACCGGTTGCCCGTCAGCAGTTAGGATTCGCGTCGCTCACGGAACGAGCGGCCCGGCGATTGCTGTGTGCATTGAAGCCGCTCCAGACCATGGAACTCCGCGACGTCATCATCACTGAGGCCTCTGCCTTTGCCGAACGGCTGACTGCCGCCGCCGATGCCGCGGTGCAGCAGGTCAAGACCGATGCCGACGCCGCGATCGCGAAGCTCCATACCCAGATCGAGGCGGTCCGGGCAGAACTGAAGGCCCAGTCCGACCGTGCCGACGCGACGGCGGCGGATCTCGATGGCGCCAAGGCGGAAATCGAGAAGCTCGCCGGCGAACTCGACGCGCAGGCGAAAACCACAGCCAACCTGACCTCCACACTCGAAGCGGAGCGGCAGCACCTCGCCCAGGTCCATGCGCAACTCGAGGCGGCCTCGAACAGGGCGGCGGACCTGGCCGCGCGCCTCGAGAACGAGACGTCCGGGCGCAGCGCGGTGGCGGCGCAACTCGAGAAGGCGCAGTCGGCGATCGAGGACCTCACCGGCAGGCTGCAGGAGGAGTCGTCGCGCGCATCCGCGCTGGCCGAGAAGCTCGAGGCCGAAACGTCGCGGACGGCGACGATCTCGGCGCAACTCGAGTCCGAGACGTCGCGCGCTGCCGCTCTCACCTCCCAGCTCGAAGCGGAATCGGCGCGGGTCGACACGCTCACCTCCGAACTCGAGGCCGCTCAGGGCGCGCGCGCCACGGCTGAAGCGGAATGGCAGAAGGCGCAGTCAGCGCTGGAACAGGCGTCCGCACACGCAGACACGTTGCGCGGCCAGCTCGAGGCCGCGCAGGCCGAAGCCGCGCGCGCCGCCGAGGCGCTCGACGCCGAAGCGAAACAGCGGACGATCGAGCAGCAGACGCACGAGGCGGTCGTCCGCGACCTGCAGACGCAACTCGGGACCGTCGCGGCGGATGCCGCGAAAGCCCGCGCCTCGTTTGCCGAAGCGGAGTCCCGGGCGCGCCAGGGGGCAACGTCCTCCGATACGCAGCTGCGCGAACTCCAGGTCCTGATCGAACAACAGGCCGAGATGCTCCGCACGGCGGAGGCGCGGATCGCGGCCGCCGAGGAGACGGCCGCGACGCTACGCGAAGAGGTGGACGAAGCCAACGCGCTCACCGACGCCACCAGCACCGCGCTCTCGGGCATCAAGGACCACGCCCGGCGCGTCGCCGGCCTGCTGAACGGCGCCGCCGGCGCGCTCGTCGAACTCGACAAGGCGACGACCACCGCCGAGGTCTACCGGACGCTCGTGCGCCAGTTGTCAGGCGAATTCGAGCGTGTCGGGATCTTCAGAGTGAAGGAGAAGCACCTGATCGGCGACATCGCCGAGGGACTCGACTCGTCGCTCGACATCAAGAAGATCGTCATCCCGACGGGGATGAACGGGCTGATCGCGAAGGCCACGTCCGCAGGTGTCGTGGAGGAGGCGGGCAAGGAACAGATGGCCGACGCCGGATCCCCCTTCGGCGGCTCACCCACGTCGGCGATTGCTGGCGCGCTCGTGTTCGAGGGTGAAGTGCTCGCCGTCCTGTACGCGGAGTCCGACACCCTTTTCACCGACGCCCACGGTCCCTTCGCCGGCGTGCTGATCCGCCACGCGAACGCGATCGTCGGAAGCCTCGGCCAGGAAGTGCGCGCGGCGAAGCACCTCCGCGAGTACGCGCACACGCTGATTCACGAGGCCGAGGTGATGTTCAGGGCCGACTACGATACCGGCGTCCCCGAGAAGGAGCGCATCGAACGGCTCCACGCGTCCATCGGTTTCGCCCGCGACCTCTACTCGCAGCGCGCCGCGCTCGAGGCGCCGCTGTCGAGCGACCTCCTCGAAGAAGAGATGGCCGAAATCGCGCGCGACGAGCAGGCCACCCCCTTCACCACCGCCCTGGGCGCCGTCCTCAAGAAGACCGAAAAAACCAGGCGCACCGCCGCCTCCTGAGCGGCTGCCCCCCGAAAAAGGGGACAGTCACCTTTTCGCTAAGTTGTTGATTCCATTGGACTGCGTTCAGAGGACGACCGCGGTGCCGCTCACCGAGACCATCAGCATGCCGTTGTTCTGCCCCAGGACCTCGTAGTCGATATCGATCCCGACGATCGCGTTGCCGCCGAGTTCGGCCGCCCGCTCCTGCATCTCCTTCATCGCGGTCTCGCGCGCTTCCGCCAGCCCACGCTCGTAGGTCGCCGAACGTCCACCGACGATGTCGCGGACGCTCGCGAAGATGTCGCGAAAGATGTTCGCGCCGATGATCGCTTCACCCGTGACGACGCCGAGGTAGCGGCTGACCGGACGGCCTTCGACAACGGTGGTAGTGGTCAACAACATCGCGATGTGCTCCTTTGTGAGTGTGGGTTCAAAGACTGATACGAAAAGCCAGCAGTCGAAGATTCATGCTCTGGCCCGTGCAGGACGCCGGCGGCTGCGGCTGCGAGGACGTTTGGCGCGGCCGGCCTCTCCCCAGTGCGCCAGGAACCGGGTAATGAACGCGTGCTCCTCGCTGCGGTCGACCGCAAGAGGCGCGAGCGAGAGGGCGACCGTCAGCGCCACGTGATAGCCGCTCGACCGTGACGCCTGCGCGCGTGCGTACGCCGGATGCGCGTCGTTGATCCAGATGGTACTGTCGACCAGCCGCCCGAGTTCGTGATCGTCGGGACGCGACTCGAACTGGACGAGCAACCCGTATCGCGCGGGACGCCGGCGCCCCGGAACCGTGCCGATCGCGCCGACGGCTGCTGGAGCGTCCGCATCGCCATTCCCGTTCGCGTCCACCGGTGATGGCGGTGGAGCGACGGGTTCGTCCTCGGACGGTTCCGGTTCCGCCGGGTCCGCGTCTCCGGACGGCTCGGCGCCGCGTTGCGGCTCGGCGGGTTCCTGGTCCTGCTCTCCACCCGCGGCGCGGTGGCCGTTGCCGTCCGCGTCGGCAGCAGCGGCGGCGAGCGCGGCGAACAGCGGCGCCGGGACCTGCTCGTCGCCGCGTCCGGGCAATGGCAGGCGCTTCTGTCCGCCGGGACGATGGTCCACGAGCGAGCGCAGGAGCGGAAAGTGATCGGCGAGATCCTCGAGCACGCGCTCGAGGTCGCGTTCGAGGCGCAGCGTCCGCGGCCGCGCCTCCCCTTCGCGCGAATCCCCCCACACGGCGAGCTGACGCGAGACGACCTCCTGGATCGCCTTGCGATACGCGAGGTAGGCCGCGCCGCGGCTGCCATTCCGGATGAAGTCGCTCTTGTTCAGCGTGAGGCACGCCGCGAGTTCGGGCGCTTCGACGAGGCCGGTCACGCGCCACGCACTCGCGGGCGACAGCCCGAGCCAGTCCCACCCGCGCATGATCACCTTGCCGAACGTGCTGATCGCGATCCCCTGCTGGTCTTCGGGCAGCGGATGATCGTGCTGCTGGACGACCGCGATCGCCGAGGGCAGCCGCTTGCGTCCCATGCGGATCGGGATCGTCACCCGGTCGCGAAGCGGTGGCTTCGCCGGCGAGAGTCGCTGGCCATCGATCTCGATCGCGATCCCCTGTGGATAGTGGCGCCGCAGCAGGTCGTGATACGCGGGATCGAGGAGCGCGGCAAAATGCGTCCGCATCGCTTCTTCGAGGTAGCCGGCATCGAGCAGGGGCGACAGCGGATTCGAGAGCCGGAGACGGACGGCGGTGCCGCGTTCGCCGGTCAGGCCCGGCGGCGGGATCCACTTCCACGGTGCGCGATACCGCGTCGCCAGCTTCCACGTCGTCGCCGCATGCGTCGCGCCGCGGCGCGTCTCGGTCAGGACCTCGTCGGCGACGAGGAGGCCGAGCTTGATGCCGACGCCGGCGAACCCGATCCCTTCGCCGCGCGCCTTCGAGCTGGCGGCCACGTTGTGGTAGCGCGCCAGGTCCCGACGCTTCATGCCGCGGCCGTCGTCGACGACGGTGAGGGTGGCGTCGGTGGCGTCGGGCTTGAAGCTGATGCGGGTTGCTCCCGAGTCGAGCGCGTTGGCGGTGATCTCGGTGAGGATGGTCTCTTCGACGGAGAACGTGTAGGCGTCGCGCAGGTCTTCGAGGAGGTGCTGGAGGTCGACTCGGGTTTCTCCCACTGGTGAATATTACCGGGGTCCGGGGTCCGGGGTCCGGGGTCCGGGGTCCGCGGTCCGGGGTCCGCGGTGCCTGCCCTGAGCGAGCGGAGCGAATCGAAGGGCGGGGTCCGAGTCGAGGTAGCGCGAACCGGCAAGGACGAATACACTCCGCACGATCAGGAGGCTCCCATGGGGATCACGGTTTCACGCCGGCAGTTCATGGGCGGGCTGGCCGCCACGATTGGGACGCTCGGGGCGGAGATCCCGGCATCCGCGGCGCTGCGCGGGACCCAGGGCGCGCGGCGCGGTCGCATGACGCTCTCCGACTACGACGCGGCGGCGAAGCTCGCCTTCAACGAGAACCCATACGGACCGAGCGAGTCGGTGATGCAGGCAATGACGTCGGCGCACCGGTTCTGCAGCCGCTACGGCTATCCCGACGCCGACATCCTCGACGAGATCGCCGCGCATCACGGCGTCGCGCGCGAGAACGTGCTCCTCGGCGCAGGCTCGAGCGAGATCCTCGAGGTGGCAGGACGCACGTTCCTCCCGGGCGGACGGAAGGTGATCGGCGTCGAACCGACGTTCGCGGACGTGTACGAGTACGCCTCGGGCGTCCGCGCCGAGTCGATCATCCTGCCGCTCCGCGGCGACTACACGCAGGACGTCGACGCCCTCGCCCGCACCGCCCGCGCCAATCACCGCGACGTCGCCTTCGTCTATCTCTGCACGCCGAACAACCCGACCGGCATCGTGGTCACGAAGACGGATGTGCGGAGGCTGCTCGACGGCGTTCCCGAGGACGTGCCCGTCCTGATCGACGAGGCCTATCATCACTACGTCGAGCACCCGGAATACGCCACGTCGATCCCGTATGTGCTCGAAGGGCGCAACGTCATCGTCGCGCGGACCTTCTCCAAGGTCTACGGGCTCGCCGGGATGCGGCTTGGCTACGGGATCGCGCCCAAGCGGCTCATCGACCGGATGCGTCCCCATACGACCGGCAGCATCAACGCGCTGGTCAAATGGGCCGGGGCCGCCGCGTTGAAAGACGTCCCCGCGATGGAACGCGTCGCCTCGTCCACCCGCGCGCTGCGCAAGAAGACGACCACGGAACTCGAGAGGCTCGGGTACACCGTCCTCCCGTCCGACACCAACTTCTTCATGGTGGACCTGAAGCGAGAGGTTCGGCC
>DASWVN010000112.1:0-9351 GCA_036401215.1 Vicinamibacterales bacterium
TACGCTCGCAATTCGGTCCCGTCGCTGATCGCACGGCTCGAGCCGCTGCAGGTCACGATCGACCAGGTCGCCCGCGTCGTAATCAACGAGCGGACCGGGACTGTTGTGCTCGGCGGCGATGTTCGTATCGGTCCGGCGGCCGTCGCACACGGGAACCTTTCGGTGCGCATCGCCACCGAATACCAGACGTCGCAGCCGCTTCCGCTGTCGCAGGGGCAGACGACCGTCGTCCCCCGCACGGAAGTCGACATCGAAGAGCGCGATGCCCAGCTCGTCGAGCTGAACTCGGGAACCACACTCGGAGACATCGTCAGGGCACTCAACACGCTGGGAGCCTCGCCCCGCGACATCATCGCCATCATGCAGGCACTGAAAGCAGCGGGAGCGCTGCAAGCGGAGATCGTGATTCTATGAGCACCAATATTCAGTCGGCGCGCGGAATCGGCAACCAGGGCACGGTCGATTCGTTGTCGATCGAGAACCGTCAGAAGCTGACGGATCTCGCGGCGGAGTTCGAGTCGATGCTGCTCAACCACATGCTTCGCGAGATGACCGAGTCGGGCAAGTGGTCCAGCCTGGGTGACTCCGGGCTCGACACGCTGGGCGCACAGACGTTCGACCAGACGTTCCAGGTCGAGCTGTCGCGCTACCTGGCGAAGGCGGGCGGGCTGGGTCTCTCGCAGCAGCTGCTCAAGGCGCTGGACGCGATCAGCGGCGGCACGACGGACACGCCGGCGCCGGAACTCGTCGCGTTCTCGACCGCGGCCCCGTCTCCGGCCACATCGGCGCGAACCGGCTGGAACGGCCTCGTCCTCGACGCACCGCCCTACGGCGGATCCGGCGCCGAGTGGGCCGGCTTCAACAACGACCGCGCGCTGGCGGGCGGCGACGATGGATCCGTGAAGGACGCCTTCTTCCGCTGGACCTACGGCTCGTCGTTCAATCCCGCGGGCAAGAGCAAAGCGGAGATCGCCCAGTTCCTGCGCGGCAGCATCGACAGCGCGCGCGAGTACGGCCTCAAGATCCTCGATGTGGATGAGGAGAAGATCCTGATCGAGACGCGCGAGAACGGTCCCGAGTGGATCGATACGGTGGCGGCCGCCGGCAGCACGAATCCGTCCGAGGTGAAGTGGCAGTGGCTGCCCGTCGAGGGTGTGCCGGCGAGTGTTGCGGCCCGTACGACCGCGGTCACCGTCCCGGCAGGCACGGGCTCGGCGCTGTCGTCCCCTGCGAGCACCGTAACGAGCGCGTACGGCTGGCGCAACGATCCTTTCACCGGCGAGACGAAGTTCCACAGCGGGATCGACTTCCGCGCGCCGGAAGGGTCCGACGTCGCCAGCGCGGGGGCGGGCCGGGTGACCTTTGCCGGGAGCCTGGCCGGGTATGGCAACACGGTCGTCGTCCAGCACGCCAATGGATTGAGCACGCGGTACGCGCATCTGTCCGAGCTGCTGGTGAAGGCGGGCGACGACGTCACCGATAAACAGGTTATCGGCCGAGCCGGGCAGACCGGCCGGGCGACCGCTGCCCACCTGCACTTCGAGGTCCTGGAGGGCGGCGTCCCGGTCGACCCGACCCGGCTGGTGGGCTAGAACCCAGGGGGCTGAAACCCAGGGGTCAGACCTTGAATTTTTCGTTTTAAAAGTTCTCATGCCAACCTCGCCAGGGCTCGTTGGCATGAAAACGCATCAAACGAAAAATTCAAGGTCTGACCCCTGGGTTTCAGATCTGTCATCGAACTTCTTAAAGGTGTCGGCGGCTTTGCCGATTGGACAGTTGTATGAGTATGAGAATTGACGGTCAGCGCCTCCCGGGCGATCCCGAGATGACCCGTCGGCTGGAGTCGGCCAAAACGCCGGACCAGGCGTCGGGGTCTCCTGCCGTCCAGGGACCGGCCCAGTCAACCGATCGGGTGGAGGTCTCGCCGGAAGCCCAGCTCGTCGCGGCAGCGATCCAGGCCGCGCACGACTCGCCGGAGGTCCGGATGGACGCCGTCGAGCGCGGACGCCTCGCGCTCCTGAACGGCACGCTCGGACAGGATCCGGACCGTCTCGCAGACCGCATCATCGATGCGCTGCTGAAAGGCTAGACGCACATGGCCGAGGCGGTCTCCACCACGACTCTCGCGGTCGCCGGCCTGAGGGCCGCCCTCGAAGACCTGGCTGACGCGCTCGCCGGCGCGGACCTCGATCGTCTGCTGGCCTGCGAGGCGCGCATCGAATCCGCCCTCGCCCAGCTGCCGGCGCACGGCCTGCCCGCCGATGCCCGCGTCGAGATCCGGGCCGAGGTCGACGCCGCCCGGCGCGCGATGATCCGCTGCCGCCGCCTGGGGCTCTCACTCAACGCATTCATCATGGCGGGATTGTCGGCCCGTGGCCTCGGCGGGTATGGACCCGATTCCGGGTCGGCCGACGCGGACCTGCGCTCCCTCGACCTGAGGGTCTGATCGTGGCCGATCTCTTCACCTCGCTCACCACCGCCGCACGCGCCCTCGAGGCGCAGCGGTTCGCCCTCGATGCCACCGGCCAGAACATCGCCAACGTCAACACGCCGGGCTACAGCCGCCGCGTCGTCGACTTCGCCGCGGTGCCGCCGTACGACAAGTACAGCGCCGGCAGCGGCGTCAGGGTGATGGACCTTCGTTCGCAGCGGGACCTGTTGATCGAGCGGCGCCTCGAGCAGGAGTCGACCGCCGCGCACCGCGAGTCTGCGCTCGCGGACGCGCTCGGGCTCGTCGAGGTCGCGCTGGGGACGTCGGGCAATTCGGTCGACACGCGTCTCGCGCAGTTCTTCGACAGCGTCTCGCGCCTTGCCGACAGCCCCACGTCGCCGGTGGCCAGACAAGAGGTGGCGCTGCAGGGCGAAAGCCTCGCGGCGGCGATCCGGCAGACGTACGGCCGCCTCGCCGAGGCCCGCCGCAACGCGAACACCCGTCTGGGGGCGACGGTCGAGGAGATCAACGCGATTGCGGCGCGAGTCGCCGCGCTCAATGAGAGCATCGCGATTGCCGGCGCCGACCCGGCCGGGCTTCACCTGGCCGACGAGCAGGCCGGCCTGGTCAGGAAACTCGCCGAACTCACCGACATCAACGTCCTGCCGCGATCGAACGGCGGGGTGGACATCGACATCGCGGGCGGACGCGCGCTCGTAGTCGGGAACTCGTCATACGGTCTCGTCGCATCCGCGGCCGGGCCGGACGGGATGTTGCAGATCTCGATCAACGGCGGCGACATCACGCAGGAGCTGACCGGCGGCCGGGCCGGCGGATTGCTGGTCGCCCGGGATCAGCGTATCCCGGCCTACCTCGCCTCGCTCGACGAGCAGGCCTACACGCTGGCGACGACCGTGAATACGATCCACGCCGCGGGGTTCGACCTTGCCGGCAACACGGGACAGGACTTCTTCGCGTTCTCCTCCCCGATCGTGGGGTTTGCCGGCGCAGCGCAGGCGCTGATCGTCGATCCGGCGGTTGCCGCGGATCCCTCCCGCATCGCTGCCGCGGGTGCCGCGCTGCCCGGGGACAATCAGAATGCCCGCGCGCTGGCCAATGCGCGTGACGCGCTCGTGCTCGAGGGCGGGACCGCGACGCTGAGCGAGGGCTGGGGCAATTTCATCTACAGGACCGGCCGCGATTTGCAGACCGCGCGCCAGGAAGCCGCCATGCGCCAGGAAGTGGTGCTCCAGGTCGAGACGCTCCGCGACCAGGTGTCGGGCGTGTCGCTCGACGAGGAGGCGATGAACCTGATGCGCTATCAGCGCGCCTACGAAGCGAACGCACGCTTTTTCAGCGTGATCGACGAGACGCTCGACATGCTCCTCAACGCCCTCGCGAGGTAATCCCATGAGAGTCACGTTCCAGGCCGCGCACCGGCAGGCCACGGCTTCGATCAACAAGACCACCGAACGGCTGATGGAGTTTCAGCGCCAGGTCTCCACCAACAAGCGGGTGGAGCGGCCGAGCGACGACCCGTCGGCGGCATCGGCCGCGGCGGTGGAGCGCGCCCGCGTGGCGGGGACGGATCGGTATATCGCGTCCGGCAACTCGGCCATGTCTCGTTTGTCGGTAGCCGATACGGCACTCTCGGATCTCATCAACCAGATCACGGCCGCGCAGACGACCGCGCTCGCGGCGCGCGGCAGTCACGTCACGCAGACGCAGCGCGATGCGTACGCCCTGGATCTCGAGGCGCTGCGCGACGCGATGCTGCGCGACGTCAATACCCAGTTCCGCGGCCAGTACATCTTCGGCGGAGCCGCGGCCACGGTCGCCCCCTACACGAAAGACGCCGCTGGCGTCGTGTCCGCGTATCAGGCCTCGACGGTCGAGGTCGCCATCGACGTTCACGAACAGCACGAGGTCCAGACGTCGTTCAACGGCGAAGCGCTGACCCGCGGCGCCGATCCCGATGACCTCTTCGTCGTCATGGATCGCGCGATCACCGCGGCCCGGACCGGCGATGGGCCGGCGCTCGACACCGCGATGGCGGACCTCGAGCGCGCCCTCGAACGCGCCACGGTCATGCAGAGCCGCGTTGGCTCATCGTTGCGAATGATCGAAGAAGACCGCAGCCGGCTGTCGGAGATGGTCCGCGCGGGCAAAGCCCAGATTTCGACCCTCGAGGATGCCAACATGGCCGAGGCGATCTCGGGCATGACCGGAGCCGAGACCGCATACCGGGCGGCGCTCGGCGCGACCGCGAAGCTCCACAACCTTTCGCTGATGGATTACCTGAAATGAATCTCGCCGTGAACCCGACATCCACCGACGCCGTCGAACGCGAACAGGAGGTCGTGATCTTCCCCTACGGCCTCGCAGGCTTCGAACGCTGCCGCAGCTTCGTGGTCTTTGCCGCCGACGCGGCGCCGTTTCAATGGCTCACCGCGGTCGAGGGGCCGCCGGCGGCGTTTCTCACGATCGATCCACGCCGCGTGCTTCCCACGTATCGGTCCACGCTCGGGCGTACCGATCTCGAGCGTCTCGGGGCAACCAACAGCACCAACCTGCTCTGGCTGGCGATCGTGCTCATCGAACCCGACGGCAGCATCGCAGCCAACCTGCGCGCTCCCATTGTCATCAACCCGGACACGATGGTCGGCATCCAGGTGGTTCCACAGGATTCCGTCTACCCACTTCGTCATGTGGTCGTTCCCGGCGCCGGAGCGTAGGAGCGGCCGTGCTCGTTTTCACCCGGCGTCGCGGCGAAGCCATCATCATCGGCGGCGGCATCGAGATAAGGGTGCTGCGTGTCGGCCGCGACGGTGTCCGTCTCGGGGTGGTCGCGCCGACTGACGTCCCCGTCCACCGGCAGGAAGTGCACGCGCAGATCAGCGAAGCGAACCGAGCCGCCGTGGATCCCGCCGCCGCGGACCCGCAACACCGCGCCGCGATCGAGGCCGTGTTGAAGGGCCGGCTGCCGTGATCGTCAGCGACTGGCGACTGCTGCCCGCGTCCACGACCGCGCAGCTCTATCGCCGGGAGCGCATCCGCTGGCGCCGGCGTCTTGCCTGGGAAACGGCGTCGACCTGGCACACACTCGAAACCGCACGCACCACCTGGGGCCTCCCCGGGTTGGTCTGCCACGATCACGCCGGGCGTGTCCGCGGCTGGACGTTCTACATCGTCCGTCACGATCGGCTCGAAGTCGGCGGCTTCGTTGCTGACGATTCGCTCGCCACACGCGCCTTGCTCGACACGCTGCTCGACCGCGCGCGAGAGTGGGACGGGCTCTCCGGTTTTCTCTACGGCAACGCGCCAGGTCTCGACGAAGCCCTGATGGCGAGCGGCGTGGCCGTGCGATCGTTCCTGTACCTGGTCCGCACGCTCGATCCCGCGACGACGAGTGACGGCGCACCGCGGGCAGCCGGAGCGGCGTGGCCCGGTGAGGACCTCGCCGCTGCGGCACGTCTCTTTCGCGAGGCTTACGGCGAGACCGGCCGGATCTTCGCGCGGCACAACCAGGCGCACGAGTGGGAGGAGTACGTCGGCAACCTCGTGCGGGATCCTGCCTGCGGCGTGTTCTCGCCGGCACTTTCGCGTGTGATCCGTACCGGTGATCGCGACGATGCCCTCGCGATCGTGACGACGATCGGTCCGGGGACTGCGCACCTGGCACAAATTGCGGCACATCCGTCCGTGCAGGGACGCGGCGTCGCGCAGCAACTGCTCGGGGACGTGCTTCGCAGCGCACGCGAAGCCGGCCTGTCCCGCATGTCGCTGCTCGTAGGGGGCGACAACGCCCGGGCGCGCGGTCTCTACGCCCGCATGGGATTCGAAGAGCGAGACAGGTTCGTGGCCGTCGAAGGGCGTCCTCTCAGGCGCATCGAGAAGGGGGATCCCGGGCGGACCGCGCGTTCCGCATGGCACGAGGACCGGACTGCCATACAATCGTGACGCTCCTTTCTCGCCACGATTCCCTGGAGAACGCATGCGGACCGGTCTCGAGCCTGGTGCGAAACTCGCTCACTATGTGATCGCCGGCCGTCTTGGCGCGGGCGGGATGGGCGAAGTCTACAAGGCGCAGGACACCGTCCTCGGGCGATGGATCGCGCTCAAAGTCCTGCCGCTGCACCTGGTTCGCAACGACGAGCGTATGCGGCGCTTCGTGCAGGAGGCGCGGTCGGCCTCCTCGCTCAACCATCCGCATATCGTCACCATCCACGAGATCGGCCAGGCGGCGGTCACCGAGCCAGGAGCCACAGGTCCGGGCGACGGCCCGCCGATCCACTACATCGCCATGGAGCTGGTCGACGGCGTCACCCTGCGGGCGAAGATCCATGACGAGAAGGCCAGCCTGCGCACGCTCCTGAGCTACATCGCGCAGGCCGCAGAGGGACTGGCGAAAGCGCACGCCGCCGGTATCGTCCATCGGGATCTCAAGCCAGACAACATCATGGTGACGGCCGACGGCTTCGCCAAGGTGCTCGACTTCGGTCTCGCGAAGCTGACGCCGCGTGCGGATGGATCCGACGCGACGCGGACGGTCGGAACGACCGACGAGACGGGTGAGGGCGTGATCCTCGGCACCGTCGCCTACATGTCGCCCGAACAGGTCCAGGGACGCGCGGCAGACCATCGATCCGACATCTTTGCGCTGGGAGCGATCCTCTACGAAGCGGCGACCGGGAGGCGGCCCTTTGCGGCGGACTCCGACGTGGAGGTGATGCACAAGATCCTCCACGATCGTCCCGATGCGGTCGCGGATCTGAATCCGGCCGTGCCGGCGGAACTTCGCCGCACCATCCGGCGGTGTCTGGCCAAGGAGCCCGACCGGCGGTTCCAGTCGATGAAGGATGTCGCCATCGAACTGGCGGAGATCGTCGAGGAGTACGAGCAGCTGTCGATTTCGTCGACGTCCGGGTCGGCTTCGATGACCGGCCTCGCGGCGCCGCAGCGCTCGGCGTCGCCCATCTCGAAAGCGGCGATCGGTCTCGTGGCGCTGCTCGCGCTGGCGGCCGCACTCTTCGCCGGTTATCGATGGCAGCAGACGGGCGGCGCCGATCCGAGTCCGGTTGCCTTCGAGTCGATGACCATCCGTCCGCTGACGACCGCGGGAGGCGTTTCGGCGGTCGCCATGTCGCCGGACGGCAGATACGTGGCGTACGCCAGCCGTCGTGACGGACGTTCCGCTGTCTGGATGCACCAGGTCGCGACCGGGAGCGACGTGCGGATCGTGCCGGAGCAGCCGCCTGCGATCAACTCACTGACGTTCTCGCCCGACGGCAACTATCTGTACTACTCGAGCGCCGAAGAGGGACGTGGCAACGTGTTCTATTCGTGGCTGTACGCCATCCCGTCTCTCGGCGGGCAGCCGCGAAAGGTCGCCTTCGACGTCGATACCGAACTCGCCTTCTCGCCCGACGGCACGCGGATCGCGTTCGGCCGGGGCGCGCCCGCCAACCGCGAGAACCACGTCATCGTCATGAACGTCGACGGGACGGGGGAGCGCAAGCTGGCCGGGTTCCCCCGCTACATCGACGCGATGAAGCCGGCGTGGTCTCCGGATGGCCGGCGGATCGTGACGTCCACGATCGAGATGAACCCGGCCTGGACGGCAGTCCTCATTGACATCGACGTGGAGTCCGGCGAGACACGCCGCATCGGCACCACGCGGCGATTTGCGATCAACGACCTGCACTTTCTGGCGGACGGAAGCGCGTTGCTGATGACCGCGGCTGACGCCGAAAGCGCCCGCGAGCAGATCTGGCTGCAGCCGTATCCCGAAGGGACGCCGTTTCGCGTGACGAACGACTTGAGCGCCTATCGTGGCCTGTGGCCGACAAGGGATGGCTCCGTCATCGCGGCGATCCGATCGGATGGCGAGATCTCGCTGGCCATGGCAGACGTGAGCGAAAGCAGCCACGGCGCGGTCCTGCTGAGTGGACTCGACCAGGTCGAGAACAACGACCTGAGTGCGTCGGCCACTGGCACGCTGGTCTACGCCAACGTCACGCGTGGGACCGCCGGCGTAGCGTCCGAAGTCATGGCCACGGACATCAAGGGGGCCGCGCCGCGGGCCGTCACTCGCGGAGGCGAGAACTTCGGGCCGGTGATCACGCGTGACGGCCGCACGATCGTGTTCTCGATGGAGAGCACCAGTGCGGCGCCGCGCATCTACGCCATCGATGCCGACGGTTCGAACCTGCGCGCCGTCACCGAAGGGTCCGGCGAGACCGATCCCAGCATCTCGGCGGACGGGCAGATGCTCGCGTATCTTGCGCGCCAGGGGGCCGAGGTGTGGGCCCGCGCGCTCGAGGGTGGCGACGCCAGAATGCTCACGGATCGAAACTCCGGGATGAAAACGGGTATATCGCCAGATGGACGGCTCGTGTTCTTCACCGAATGGGTCGGTGTCGAGCAGGAGATGCTCCACCTCAAGGTGGTACCGGTTTCCGGCGGCGTGCCGGTGCTCGACATCCCGATCGACCGGGCGCTGGACCTGCGGTGGCATCCCCGGGGCGACACGATCACGTTCCGCCGCACCGACGCGGGCGTCACGAACGTCTACGGCATCAGCGTGGCCACCGGTGAAGACCGGCAGATCTCCCGCTTCGAGCGTGGTACGTTCATCGGCTACGCCTGGGTCGACGAGGACACGATCGTCGTGGCGCCGTCGCGGACGCGATCCGATGCCGTGCTGATCAGCAACTGGCGGCGCGACCAGCGTTAGGCGTGTCTACCAGGCCGGCCGTCACCGCCTCACGAGTTCGACGCGCCTGTTCCTCGCACGCCCCGCCAGCGTCTCGTTCGATTCTTTCGGCTGCGCGGCGCCATGCCCCGTCGTCGTCAACCGTCCGGGCTCGATCGCGTGATCCTGGACGAGCGTCGCTTTCACGGCAGCGGCGCGCCGCTTC
>DASWVN010000113.1:0-18661 GCA_036401215.1 Vicinamibacterales bacterium
AACTTCCGCGACCATTCCTTCGGCCAGCGTTCGACGACGACCTTCTTGTCGGTGTAGAACTCGATCGCGTCGCGCCCCTGGGCGTGGAGGTCGCCGAAGAAGCTGCCCTTCCAGCCGGAGAAGGGGAAGAAGGCCATCGGCGCGGCGACGCCGATGTTGATGCCGATGTTGCCGGCCTTCGCTTCGTAGCGGAACTTGCGGGCGGCGGCGCCGCTCGTCGTGAAGATGCACGCCATGTTGCCGAAGGCGGAGGCGTTCACGGCTTCGATCGCGGCATCGAGCGTGTCCTTCGGCGAGACGCTCAGCACCGGACCGAAGATCTCGGTCGTGGCGATCTCGCTGTCGACCTGGTCGACCTCGAGCACGGTCGGGCGAACGAAGTTCCCATCCTCATAGCCGGGGATCTTCGCCTCGCGCCCGTCGACGAGCACCTTCGCGCCGCCGGCGACACCACGGGCGACGAGCCCTTCGATCCGCTGGCGGCTCTCGGCCGTGATCACCGGTCCCATCTCGCTCGATTCTTCCAGACCGTACCCCACGCGTCGTCCTGCAGCGGCCTCGAGCAGCTTGGGTGTGAACGACTCGCGCGCTTCTCCGATCGGGACGGCGATCGAGGCGGCCAGGCAGCGCTGGCCGGCGCAGCCGAAGGCGGAATCCATCGTGAGCTTCACGGTCATGTCGATGTCGGCGTCGGGCATCACGATGATCGGGTTCTTCGCGCCGCCCTGGCACTGGACGCGTTTTCCCGATGCGGCCGCGCGCGCGTAGACGTACTTCGCGACCGGCGACGATCCGACGAATGAGATCGCACGAATGTCGGGATGGTCGAGCAGCGCGTCGACGGCGTCCTTGCCGCCGTTGACGAGGCTCACGACCCCGGGCGGCAGGTCGAGCGAATCGAGCAGTCCGAAGACACGGTGCATCGTCAGTGGGACCCGTTCCGACGGTTTCAGGATGAACGGATTCCCGCACGCAAGCGCGTACGGCATGAACCAGAGCGGGATCATGCCGGGGAAGTTGAAGGGCGTGATCGCGGCGACCACTCCGAGCGGCTGCCGGATCATCATTTCGTCGATGCCGCTGGCGATGTCCTCGACGTTGTAGCCCATCGCGAGCGACGGAATGCCGGTCGCGACTTCGACGTTCTCGATCCCGCGGCGCAATTCGCCGCGCGCCTCGCCGATGGTCTTGCCGCACTCCATCACGATCGTGCGCGCGATCTCCTCGAAGCTCTCCTCGAGCTTCTGCTTGAACGCGAAGAGATACTGGATCCGTTCGGCCGGCGGCGTCCGCCGCCAGCCGTCCGCCGCGCGCACCGCCGCCGCGACGGCCGTGTCGACATCGGCCGCGGATGACATCGGCACCCGAGCGAGGACGTCGTTCGTCGCCGGATTGCGTACTTCTTGTGTTGGGCTATTCGGCGTCGTCCAACGACCGCCAGTGTAGTTAGCGAGAACTTCAGTACCCATGACAAGCCCCAGAAACTCCGAACTATGAACTTCGAACTCCGAATTCTGAAACTCCGAACGCAAACTCCGAGTTCATAGTTCGGAGTTCATAGTTCGGAGTTCATAGTTCGGAGTTTTACCCCGTCAGTTCCAGAATCGACAGTGCGAGCACTTTGGTCGCCGCGACCAGATCCTCGATGCCGCACCACTCGTTCGGCTGGTGCGCCAGGTCCAGGATGCCCGGGCCGTAGGCGACGCAATGCGGAATCCCCGCGATCCGGTCCACGTGCTTGTGATCGTACGTGCCGGGGCTCGCGATCTGCGTGGCCCGTCGACCGAGCACCTGCTCGATCCCGCGCTCGAGCGACGCGACGAGCGGTGATCCCTCCGGCGTGCGCACCGGGTGAACGACCATCAGGTCGCGCAGTTCGTAGGCGAGCTGCGGCGTGTCGGCGGTCACGCGTTCGAGCAGTTGCTGGATCTCGGCTTTCGTCGCCTCGAAGCCCTCCTCGAGCAGGAACCGCCGGTCGAAGACCGCGCGGCAGACGTCGGCGACGCACGGCGTGTGGATCCCGTCGACCGGCTGCCCGCCCTGGATCCCGTTGATGTTCAGCGTCGCGTGGCGCGCGCCATCGGGCACGACCGGCACATCGGTCGTGCGCGACGCGAGCGCCGGTATCAGCTCGCGGCGGATCCGGTCGAGGATCACGCCCATGTGCTCGATCGCATTCACGCCGAGAAAGGGCATGCTGCCATGGCCGATGCGGCCGTGCGTCGTCACTTCGAACCAGTACACGCCGCGATGGCCGATGCAGATCCGGTCGACGTTGAGCGGCTCGGGGATGATGACGAAGTCCTGTCTCGCGGACGAGATCCGCTCGTGCTGCGCGAGCCAGGCGACGCCGGCAAAGCCGCCGCTCTCCTCGTCGACCGTGCCGCTGATCTCGACCGATCCGTTCAGGTCGAGTCCGGCGCGGCGGATCGCTTCGACCGCGTACACGGCGGCCGCGAGGCCCGCCTTCATGTCGCACGCGCCGCGGCCGTAGATGCGCCCGTCCTTCACGATCCCGCCGAACGGATCCACGGTCCACCCGGATCCCGCCGGGACCACATCGAAGTGTCCATTGAGGTGCACGGTGGGACGCAGCGTCCGTCCGCGCTTCAGTCCGACGACGTTGACGCGGGGGTGCGCGGGGGTGTGTTCGGGGCGCCCTTCGGCCGTGTGGTATTCCACCTCGAACCCGCACGCGGCCAGCCGGTCGCCGATCACGCGGGCGCAATCCTCGTAAGCCTCTCCCGGCGGATTGACCGTCGGCACCCGGATCAGATCGGACGTGAAGGCGACAACCTCGTCCGCGAGGCCGTCGACGGCGGCGAGCACACGATCGATGACCGTCGCGGAAGGCATGCGTCCGCGAGAATTACAGGAATGCTGCAACGTTGTCAAACATCCACGCCATCAAGTAGTATCGCGGACGCGCGGCACCTCGCGCGTCAGCTTCGTGCCACACAACACGCGTCCATCTTCCTCGAGGACCCGACCCCGCACGCGGCCGCGTCAGCCGTCCGCGTCGCGCCTGGGGTTCCTGACGGTGGGGCAGACGGCCAGGATCCTGGGCGTCAGCCCATCGACGCTGCGGCTGTGGGAATCGGTCGGCCTGGTGTCGCCGGTGCGCAGCAACGGCAGGTATCGGCTGTACAGTCCAGAGCTGCTGAAGGTCCTGAAGCGGATCAAGTATCTGCGCGAGGTCCAGCAGTTGAACGTCCCCGGCATCAAGCGGGAACTGGGTGTGGCGAAGCCCGCACGCGCGCACGAACCGAAACCGCTCGGGCCGAAGCTCCGGCGGCTGCGTACCCGGACCGGACTCGGGGTCGCTGAAGCCGCACGGCGGGCCGGGATCTCACCGGGTTTTCTCAGCTCGGTGGAGCGAGGCCACGCCAATGCGTCCGTCGCCACGTTGCAGCGGCTCGCCACCGCGTACGGCGGCACGGTCATGGATCTGTTCCGCGCGCCGAAAGGCAAGGAGCGGCTCGTTCGTCCAACCGACCGTCGCGTGCTGCAGATGCACTCCGGCGTTCGCATGGAGATGTTGTCGTCGGGTGCGACGATGCTGCAGTCGATGCTGTTCCGGGTGGCGCCGCTCGCCGGGAGCGACGGGGCGTACTCGCACCAGGGCGAGGAGTTCATCTACATGATGAGCGGAACGCTGGAAGTGTGGCTCGATGAACTCGAGTGCTTCGTCCTGAACGAAGGGGACAGTTTCTGGTTCGAGAGCACGCTCGGACACCGGTGGTTCAACCCGGGCGAAGTCGATGCGGTCCTGTTGTGGATCAACACGCCGCCGACGTTCTGACGCTGAAACTCCGAACTATGAACGCCGAACTGCGAACGACGAACGGCAGAAACTCCGAACTATGAACGCCGAACTCCGAACGACGAACGGCAGAAATTCCGAACTATGCACGCCGAACTCCGAACTATGAACGTCGAACTGCGAACGACGAAGCCGGTCCTCCGAGTGCACGTTCATGATTCGGAGTTCACAGTTCATAGTTCGGAGTTCACAGTTCGGAGTTTCACGCGCCAGTGAACATTCACCTGCTCCTGCTCATCGTCTACTCGGTTGGCCTGATCGCGCTCGGTCTGTGGATCGGGCGACGGGTGAAGGGGACCGGCGACTTCTTCGTCGCGGGCCGGAGCCTGGGGCCCGGGTTGATCTTCGCGACGGTGCTCGCGGCGAACATCGGCGCGGGGTCCACGGTCGGCGCGGCCGGTCTCGGGTATCGCGATGGACTGAGCGCGTGGTGGTGGGTGGGCTCGGCCGGTCTCGGCTCGGTCGTTCTCGCCATCTGGGTCGGTCCGACGATCCGCCGGCTCGCGGCGGAACACAATCTCCAGACGGTTGGCGACTTCCTCGAGTGGCGCTATGGGCCTCAGGTGCGCGCCACGATCGCGATCCTTCTCTGGATCGGCACCCTGATGATCCTGGCCGGGCAGCTGATCGCGGTGGCGTGGCTGCTGAACGTCGTCGTGGGCCTGCCGAAATGGGTCGGATGCCTCGTCGGCGGAGTCGTGATGACCGCCTACTTCACCGCCGGAGGGTTGCTCTCGTCGGCCGTGGTGAATCTCGTCCAGCTCGTCGTCCTGCTCGCCGGGTTCGCGCTGGCGATTCCGTTCGCGCTGGACTCCGCCGGCGGATGGGCCGCTCTGACGGCTGCCGACACGCCATCGTCGTATTGGAATTTCTGGCAGGGTGGCGGATCCGGGTGGATCTACCTGGCGATCCTCGGGCCCTCCTTCGTCGTGTCGCCGGGGCTGTTGCAGAAGGTGTACGGCGCCCGGGATGACCGCGCCGTGCGTATCGGCATCGGGGCCAACGCACTCGTGCTGCTCGCGTTCGCGTTCGTGCCGGTGCTGCTCGGGATGATGGCGTATGTGCTGCACCCGGTGCTGGAGAGCCGTGACATGGCGCTGCCGGCGCTGCTCATGTTCAACGTCCCGCCTCTGATCGGCAGTCTCGGCCTGGCGGCATTGTTCTCGGCGGAAGTCAGCTCGGCCGACGCCATCCTGTTCATGCTGTCGACGTCGCTCTCACGCGACCTCTACAAGCGGTTCGTCAATCCCGCCGCGTCCGACGGCCAGGTCCTGAAGGTCGCGAGGCTTGCCGCCCTGGCAGGCGGCGCGCTCGGCGTCGTGTTCGCGATCCTGCTGGAATCGGTGATCAACGCGCTGACCATCTTCTACACGCTGCTGAGCGTGAGTCTCTTCGTGCCGGTGGTGGCCGGCCTTTACACACGGCGGCCGGGTGTGCCCGAAGCGATGTCGGCGATCGTAACGGGCGTACTGACGGTCATCGCGTTCCAGTTGCTGCGCGCGGGCCGCGGCGTCGGCCCGCTCACGCCCGCGCTGATCGCCCTGATGCTGGCGGCCCTGGCCTTTTTCGTCGTCGCGTTCGTTCGTCGCAAGGAGTCATAGGTGAAGAACATTTTCGATCTCTCGGGAAAGGTGGCGGCCGTCATCGGCGGCGCGTCGGGTATCGGTGAGGCGGTGACGATCGGCGCCGCGCAGATGGGGGCGAAGGTCGCCTGCCTCGACATCAAGCAGGAGGAGGCCTCCAAGGTGGCCGAGCGCGCCGTGGCAGCGGGCTGCTCATGCGAGGCCGGAGTGCTCGACATCCGCGATTCGGCAGCCGTCCAGTCCGCCTTCGACGCCATCGCGAAGAAGCACGGCTCGCTCGACATCGTGATCTGCACGCCGAGCATCAACGTCCGCAAGAAGATCCTCGATTACCAGGACGACGAGCTGGCGCGGGTCCTCGACTTGAACATGAAGGGGAACTTCAATGTGCTCCGCGCGGCGGGACGCATCATGACCGCGCAGGGCCGCGGCAGCATCGTCCTGTTCTCGTCGATCCGGTCGCTGGTCGTGGAGCCCGGGCAGTCGGTGTACGCGGCGACGAAGGCGGGAATCCTCCAGATGGCACGCGGCGCGGCCTCGGAGTTCGGCAAGTTCGGCGTCCGCGTGAACTGCGTCGGGCCCGGCGTGATCGAGACGCCGCTCACCGCGCCGATCAAGAACAATAAGGACTGGTTCGAAGCCTACGCCGCCAAGAGCGTGTTCAATCGATGGGGCAAGCCGGAGGAGATGGTTGGCCCGACGTTGTTCCTCGCGTCCGACGCGGCGAGCTATGTCACGGGGACGATTATCTATGCCGACGGCGGCTGGCTGGCGCAGGACGGGCGGTTCACGCCGCCTGGGATGTAGGACCGGGGTCCGGGGTCCGGGGTGCGGGGTCCGGGGTCCGTGGTCCGGGGTCCGCGGTCCGGGGTGCGTCCTCAGCTATGAGTGGCTCCACGGCCTCGGCGGCTTCCCTCAACGCGTCGAGCACCTCGTCGTCGGGGACGACGAAGTTGAATTCGGGGCGTGGGCCATCGAGCTGCGGGACCTGCGCGAGCGACAGGTACTCGGCGAAGCGGCGCGCCGACAGCTTCTCGCACTTGCAGGCGAGGATCGCGAGGAACGCCCGGCCCGCGGGATGCGGCCGTTCGGTGCCGCGATCGAAATACGCCTCGATGCCGGCGCGGCGGAACGCGTGCTCGAGCAGGCCGACGTACCGCTGCGGCGCGCGCAGCAGGACCGCGATCTCGTCGAAGCGGATACCGTCGCGGACTTCGGCGAGGATCCGGCGCGCGATCTCGACGCATTCGCGCCCTTCGCCGGGAGCCGAGAAGAAGCGCGCCTCGCCGCTGGGCGTGCGTTCTTCGAGCTTCGTGGAGGCGAACATCCGCAGGCGCAGCGCGTCCAGGTCGGACGGTCCCGCCGGTCGCTTCACGTCGGGTTTCAACCCGATCCCTTCCAGGCGGTCCAGCGCCGCGAGGTCGCCAAACGGCACCGTCACGAGCACGTCGCTCGATCGCTCCATCAGCGCACGGACGAACTCGAACTCCACCGGTGAATCGAGCGGCACGTCGAGCAGGAGCAGAGGGGCGGAGAGGTCGACGCCGGTCACGCCACCTGGTTCCCACTTCCTGGCAGCATCCGTCGCGGTGCGGAACAGCGTGGCGCGGTCGCGCGACGAGGCGGACTCGAACTGCGCCTCGAAGCGCTCGAGCAACTCAGCGAGGTCCTTGCCGCCGAGCGGCAGCGCGGCGAGCTGGTTGCCGGACACGCGCGCGAGTCGCAGTTCCTGGAGCGTGCGTGAGAGCGCGCGCGCGAAGCCCGGCATCTTCGCGACTGGCGCGAAGTACGAGAGCGCGCCGTCCTGCTGCGCGTCGAACGCGGCCCTGGCGGCGACGGCCTCGCTCCCGAGATACGTGGACGGCGCTTCCCCCGCGGCGGCAAGCACCGGCGCGGCCAGACGGACCGCGAGGTGGACGAGGCTGTATCGGTGGAGCCCGATGGTCGCGCCTGCCGTCGCGGCGAGGGAACGCACGAGATCGTCAACCGCTCCTCTGGTCGCACCGACGATGTGGACGTCGCTGGCGGATGCGGAGTGGCTCGCGAGGAACGCACGGGCCTCGAGCAGCCGGAGACCAGTGGCCGAGGATTCGACGACGCGGATGATGGGGGATGAAGAGGAACTCGCGCGGGCCATCGGTCAACTCCTTCCCGGACGCCGTGCCGGGTCACCGTGATCAGCCGCGCCCCGCGGCTGTGAATGAGGGGGAGGATAGCACAGTCCGCGGTGCGCGGTCCGCGGTCCGCGGTCCGCGGTGCGAGGTGCGGGGTGCGACGTGCGACGTGCGGGGTGCGCGGTCCGCGGTGCGAGGTGCGGGGTGCGACGTGCGACGTGCGACGTGCGGGGTGCGCGGTCCGCGGTGCGCGGTGCGCGGTGCGCGGTGCGACGTGCGACGTGCGACGTGCGACGTGCGGGGTGCGGGGTGCGACGTGCGGGGTGCGGGGTGCGGGGTGCGACGTGCGGGGTGCGGGGTGCGGGGTGCGACGTGCTACGTGCTACGTGCGATACTTTCGCGCATGCGAAGCTTCCGTGCGGTTGCCCTCCTTGGCCTGGTCCTCGCCACCGCGCTCGCAGCGCCGCGGGCGCAGAGCGGCATCACCACGCCGAAAGAGCAGTTCGGGTTCAACCTGGGCGACGACTACCAGCTGGCCAACTACCGGCAGATCGCCGACTACTGGCGCACGCTCGACGCGCAGTCGGACCGGATGGTGCTGCGCGAGATCGGCAAGACCGCCGAGGGACGGCCGCACCTCATGGCCATCGTCACGTCTCCCGGGAACCACAAGCAGCTGGAGCGCTATCGCGAGATCTCACGCCGGCTCGCATTTGCCGAGGGGCTGACCGACGATGACGCGAGAGCGCTGGCCCGCGAGGGCAAAGCGGTCGTCTGGATCGATGGCGGCCTGCACGCGACCGAGACGCTCGGCGCGCAACAGCTCACCCAGACCATCTACGAGATGCTCACCCGGACCGACGAGGAGACGATGCGCTTTCTCGAGGACTGCATCGTGCTGTTCGTGCACGCCAATCCGGACGGCCACGACCTCGTCGCCGATTGGTACATGCGCAATCCGAATCCGCAGGAACGCTCGACCGCCGGCTTGCCGCGCCTGTACCAGAAGTACATCGGGCACGACAACAACCGCGACTTCTTCGCCTCCACGCAGGCCGAAACCGAGAACATCAACCGCGTGCTCTACCACGAGTGGCTGCCGCAGATCCTCTACAACCATCACCAGAGCGGCCCGGCGGGCACGGTGGTCTGGTCATCGCCGCAGCGCGATCCGTACAACTACAACCTCGATCCGCTCGTGATCCTCGGCCTGCAGGCGCTCGGCACGCACATGCACCAGCGGCTCGCCGCGGAAGGCAAACCGGGGGCAACGATGGCGTCCGGCGGTGCGTATGACGGCTGGTGGAACGGCGGGATCCGGAACACGGCGAACTTCCACAACATCATTGCGATCCTCACCGAAACGATCGGGAGCCCGACACCGATGCGGATCCCCTACGTTCCGTCACGCCAGCTGCCGTCGCGCGATCTTCCCTACCCGATCGCGCCGCAGGAATGGCGGTTCAAGCAGTCGATCGAGTACTCGGTCTCGTTCAACCGTGCGGTGATCGACTACGCCTCCCGCAACCGCGAGCACCTGCTGTTCAACATCTACAAGATGGGGCAGCGCGCGATCGAGCGCGGCAGCGAAGACACGTGGACGCCGTCGCCGTCGCGGATCAACGCCACGAAGGCGAACGATCCCGGCGCCTGGGCCTCGCTGCGGACGCCGGACCTGCGCGATCCCCGCGGCTACATCATCCCGGCCGACCAGGCGGACTTCCTCACCGCCATCAAGTTCGTCAACGCGCTGCGCGAGGTGAACGTCACGGTCCACCGCGCCACCCGCAACTTCGTCGTCAACGACAAGAGCTACCCGGCTGGATCGTTCGTCGTCTTCACGGCGCAGGCGTTCCGCCCGCACGTGATCGACATGTTCGAACCGCAGGACCACCCGAACGTCATCCCCTATCCCGGCGCGCCTCCGACGCCGCCGTACGACAACGCGGGATGGACGCTCGCGTTCCAGATGGGCATCGACTTCGATCGGATCCTCGATCCGTTCGATGGACCGTTCGAACGCGTGACCGACTGGAACGTGCAGCCGCCAACCGGCTCGATCACGGGAGTCCCGGGTCCGCTGGCGATCGACCGGCGCCAGAACGATGCGTTCCGCGCCGTCAACCGGCTCCTGGCGGCCGGCGTGCCGGTCCACGGCGCGGCCGAAGCCTTCATCGTCGCGTCCGGCGGCGCGACCCTCGAGCATTTGAAGAAGCTGGTGAGCCCGCTCGGGGTCAACGCGACGGCGGCCGAGGGGGCGGATCTGCGGACCCTGCCGAGCGTGCGGACCCCGCGGATCGGCCTGTGGGACCAGTACGGCGGTTCGATGCCGTCCGGCTGGACGCGATGGATCCTCGAAGGCTTCGAGTTCCCGTTCTCGCGTGTCTTCGCGCCGGAACTGGACGCAGGAAACCTGAACCAGAAGTTCGACTCGCTGATCTTCGTCAACGGTGCCCTCCCGCCGCCCGCGACGCCGGGCAGAGGCCGCGGCGGCCGGGGAGGCGGCGGACGCGGCCAGAGCCTGGACGCATCACAGGTGCCCGAGGAATACCGCGCCCAAATGGGCCGGATCACCGCCGAAACCACGATCCCGCGGCTCCGCGAGTTCGTCGAGGCCGGCGGCACGCTCGTCGCCATCGGCAGTTCCGCCGACGCGATCGTCCGTCACCTGCAGCTACCCCTGGAAAATCACCTCGTGGAGGACGGCACCCCCCTGCCGCGGGCGAAGTATTTCGTTCCCGGCTCGGTGCTGACGGCCACGATCGACACGAATCAGCCGGCAGCCGCGGGCCTGCCGGCGCGCGCGGACTTCTTCTTCGACAACAGCCCGGTCTTCCGCCTGGCCCCGGGCGCCAGCGAATCGGTCCGGCCGATCGCCACGTTCGACACCGATGCCCCGCTCAAGAGCGGCTGGGCGTGGGGGCAGCACTATCTGAAAGGCGGAATCGTGGCCGCTGAAGTCAGGCTCGGCCAGGGCCGGATCTACCTGTTCGGCCCCGAAATCCTCCACCGCGCCCAGCCCCACGGCACCTTCAAGCTCCTGTTCAATGCGCTGCTGACGAGCGGGAGGTAGCCGGCCCACCGCTGATTTCGCGCGGGGGCCGCGTTCCCCGTGTTTCTTCTGTGTTTCTTCTGTGTTTCTTCTGTGGCCCGTGTTCCCCCGTGTTTCTTCTGTGTTTCCCCGTGTCTGTGTTTTCCGTGTTTCTTCTGTGTTTCCCCTGTGGCCCGTGTTTCCCCGTGTTTCTTCTGTGTTTCCCCGTGTCTGTGTTTCCCCGTGTTTCTTCTGTGTTTCCCCTGTGGCCCGTGTTTCCCCGCCCGTGTTTCTTCCGTGTTTCTTCTGTGGCCCGTGTTCCCCCCGTGTTTCTGTGTTTCTTCTGTGTTTCTTCTGTGGCCCGAAACCTTTTTCGCTCCGTGGCGTCGTAGAAGAAGGGCGCGAGTAAACAGCGGACAACAGCGGCGGCGTATGGATAGAGATGACGCCGCGCCTCAGGGGCCGTACCTCTTCTCGCGGCGATCAACTTGTACACAACAACTGAGATACGGCAGAGCCGCGCCGGGATGGGCGAGGACAGAGAACCTCATCCTGCCGGCAGCGCCTTTGCAGACGACACACATATGGCCAAACGTGGGCGGCCTCGGAAAAACGCGGATCCGTCGCTCATTGACTGGCGCGAGCCGGAGAGCAATGCGCACGTGCTCGACTGGCGGGAGCGGGCGCATGAGTTCGGGCTCATGCCGGCCGGCGACGCGGACTCGGATGAGCCGGAATCGGTCGTCCTGCCCGCGGACCGTCTGATCGACGAGGAAGAAACCGAAGCGTACGCGGCGCGCCGCCCCGGCTACGACATGGAGCCGGAGGAGGAAGACGTCCGTCCGCGCCGGGGGCAGGAGCAGGACGAGGAGGAGGAGCGGTTCGAGGCCGGCGTCTCCCGTGAGGACCTCGACCTCGTGCGCCTCTACCTCAAGACCGTGGGCCAGCGGAAGCTCCTCACCGCAAAGCAGGAGCAGGCGATCGGCAAGCGGATCGAGGACGCGCGGGCGGAGGTGCAGGCGGCGCTCGCCACGATCCCGGCCGGGCTGAACACGCTGCTCGCCCTTGCGGACGAGGTCAAGAAAGGCACCGCGCCAGCCGCGGAGCTGATCCTCCTGCCTGACGGCGGCGAACTCCAGGAGGAGAACGTTCAGAGCGTGCTCTCGGCGTTCCAGCGGATGCGGAGGGCGCAGAAGCGGGCGGCGGAGTCCCGGGCCAAGTGCGAGGACCGCCGGTCGACCGCGGCCACCCGCGCCAAACACATGCGGGCGATGCGCGAGGCCAACGAGGCGATCGAGAACGAGATGCGCAAGCTGCCGCTGCGGCCGTCGCTCGTCGAGCAGGTCACGCGCGAGCTGAGCGATCTCAACAAGGCGTTCGAGGAACTCGACAAACTGCCGGCCGCGAAGCGGACCGAGGCGCGCCGCGAACTCGAGCAGCGTGCCGGGATGCCGCGCCGCCGGTTCCGCGAGGTGTTCGCGCGCGTCCGCGAGCACGAAGAGGCCGTCAACGAAGCCAAGCGCGACCTGCTCGAATCGAACCTCCGGCTCGTGGTGTCGATCGCGAAGCGCTACACCAATCGGGGCCTGTCGCTGCTGGACCTGATCCAGGAAGGCAACATCGGCCTGATGAAGGCGGTCGATCGGTTCCAGTTCCGCCGGGGATTCAAGTTCTCGACCTACGCGACGTGGTGGGTACGCCAGGCCGTCGGGCGGGCCGTCGCCGACTACGGCCGCACGATCCGGCTGCCGGTCCACGTGATGGAATCGTTGACCAAGCTGCAGAAGGAGCGGCGGGCGCTCGCGTCGGAACTCGGCCGCGATCCGCGTCCGGAGGAAATCGCGGAACGGATGGAGATGCCGCTCGGCAAAGTGCAGCTGCTGCTCGAAGCGGCCCGCACCCCGTCGTCACTCGAAGCGACGGTCGGCGAGGACGAAGAAACCCGTCTCGGGGATCTCGTGAGCGATGTGACCGCCCAGTCGCCCGAAGAAGCCGCCATGCGCGGACAGATGGCGACGGAAGTGGAACGCGCGATGGCGCCGCTGACGGATCGCGAGAAGGAAGTGATGCGCCTGCGCTACGGGCTCGGCACCGACCGCGAGTTCACGCTCGAAGAGGTCGGCCGGCGCCTCGGCATCACGCGCGAGCGTGCGCGGCAGATCGAAGCAAAAGCCCTTCAGAAGATGCGCGCCGCGAAGAACCGCGCGGCCTGACGGCCGCGCGGATGGTAAATGGTAAATGGCAGATGGCAAAGCCCGCTGATTGCGGGCCCTTTGCTCTTGATGGGAGTCGTTCAGAAACAGGCTGTGGCAGGCGCCACTCCAGGCAGAAGGGCCTCACACACAGCGCTCTTGACCATTTACCATCTGCCATTTTCCATCCGCGTCAGCGGATCTCCCCGAACCCCTTCAACTGCTCTTCGATCGCTTTCCGGTCCCCGACGATCACGATCGTTGCCTGCTCGTCCTTCACGTACTTCTTCGCCATCTCGGTCACCTGCTGTGGGGTGACGGCGTACACCTTCTTCACGTACGTGTTGAGGTAATCGGCGGGCAGGCCGTGCAGGTCCACGTACTGGAGCTGCGCGGTGATGCCGCCGCGGCTGGAGTTCTGGAGGACGTAGGTGCCGGCCAGGTAGTTCTTGATCCCGGTCAGTTCCTTTTCGTCGGGCGGCTGCGCCTGCAGGCGGTCGATCTCCGCGAAGATCTCCTTCAGCGACGCGCCTGTGTGCGCGGTGGTCACGTCGGCGTTCTCCGCCCAGTAGGCGTCCCGGTACCGGCTCGACAACTGGCTGCCCGGTGAGTAGGTGTACCCCTTGTCTTCGCGGATGTTCATGGTGATCCGGGACGCGAACGATCCGCCCAGGAGCGCGTTCATGACGCTGAGCGCGATGAACTCGTCGTTCGACGGATCGATCGTCGGCATCCCGAGCACGATCGTGGACTGCGGCGCCCCCGGACGGTCGATCAAGTAGACGGACCGTTCTGACGTGGGCTTCGGGGGCTCCGGCGCCGCCGGCGTTCCCCTGGCCCAGCCGTCGAAAGCCTTGCGGACCGACGACTCCATCGCCGCGGGATCGAAGTTTCCGACGATGTAGAGACGCGAGCGCGCGGCGCCGAACGTGCCGGCATGGAAGGCCTTGACCTGGTCGAGGGTGTAGCCCTTGATCATCTCGTTGGTCGGGAACACCCGGCCGTATGGATGATCGGGGTACAGCACGGCGCGGAACTTCTGGAGCGCCAGCTGCTGCGGCTGGCTGAGCGCCACCGCGAGGTTGCGCATCATGTCGGCCTTCAGACGGTCCAGTTCGGATGCGGGGAACTTCGGGTTCCGCACCACATCGGCGACGAGCGCGGCGAACTGCGCGCCGTACTCGCTCAGCACATCCCCGCCGATCGTCGTCGTATCTCCCCCAACGCCGATCTCGAGCGCGCCGCCCATCCGCGCCGCGTCTCTGGCGATCTCGGTGGCCGTGCGCGTCGCGGTCCCCTCGCGCATCAGGTCACCGGTCAGGTCCGCGAGCCAGACCTCGTTGGCCTCTTCGAACGCGTTGCCGGTGCGGATGCTGAGCGTGACGCGAACCTTCGGCATCGCGCCCCACTGCACCATCGCCACGTCGAGCCCGTTGTCGAGCGTGAACCGCTTCGCTTCCGGGACCCGGAAATCGCGCGGCTGCCCCGGGGCGGGCGGCTCCGATGGAAACTGCTGGGCGGCGACGGACGCGGCCGCCACAAGGATCGTCGCGAGGATCAGGAATCTGGGCTTCATGGCTGCTTCTTCCCCGCCGGCGTGATGGTGAGGATCGTCCGGTTCCCCGTCCGCAGGTATTCCTTCGCGGTTTTCTGGATGAGTTCCGGGGTGACCTTGCGGAATTCATCCTCCAGACGATTGATCAATCCCGGGTCGTCGTCGAACAGCGCAAAGCACGCAAGAAGGTTCGCGCGGCCGAAACGGACGAACTGCTCCTGTTCGGCGTACAGCGCCGAACGCCGCTTGACGAGCGCGAGGTCCAGCTCCTCCTTCGTCACGGGCGCCGTCTGCAGCCGCGTGATCTCGTCGTCGATCACCTTGATGATCTCGTCGGCGGACGTGTCCGCGTCGTGGATCATGTAGACCGTCCAGAGCGTCGGTCCTTTCACGTCGAACATGCTGCCGAGGCCGACGTTGGCCCCGCCGGCGACCGACCCGGTGAGCCCGCGCTCCTGCACCAGCGCCTGGTACAACCGGCTGTCCTGCCCCTGAAGGAGCAGCTGGTCGATGAGTCCCATCGCGTAGTACTCGGGCGTGTGGCGCGGCGGATGGTGATAGCCGAGCGCGAGCGCCGGACGGTTCGCGAGCGGATCGATCTTGTTCGATCGCTTCTCCTTTTCCTGCCGCGGTTCGGACACGTCGGGCAGAGGCGGCACCTTCGAGCGTGGAATTCCGCCGAAGTACTGCTTGATCCAGCCGAGGGTCTGGGCGTAATCGATGTCGCCGGTCACCACGAGCACGGCGTTGTTCGGGGCGTAGTAGGTCTTGAAGAACTCCTGGACCTCGGCGAGCGTCGCGGCATCGAGATCCTCGAGATCGCCATAGAAGTTGTGGGCGTTGTACCAGTTCGTGTTCGCGATCTGCGGAAGGTCAAGCCAGGGGAACCCGCCATAGGGCTGATTCAGCACGTTCACCCTGACTTCGTTCTTCACCACGCCTTGCTGGTTGGTGAGGTTCTCCTGGCTGATGTTGAGGCCGCGCATCCGGTCGGCCTCACCCCACAGGATCGTTTCGACCGTATGCGCCGGGACGATCTGGAAGTAGTTCGTGTGGTCGAACCGTGTCGAGCCGTTGAGGATGCCGCCGTTCGACTCGACGAGCATGATGAACTCGTTTTTGCCGAGGTGCTCCGAGCCCTGGAACATCATGTGTTCGAAGAGGTGCGCGAAACCAGTGCGGTCCTTCGGCTCGATGCGGAAACCGATGTTGTAGTAGACCGCCACGACCGCGGTCGGCGATGAGGTGTCGCGCGAGAGGACGACCTTCAAACCGTTGTCGAGCGTGTGGTACTCGATCGGCACGGTCACCTTCTGCGGCGCCTGCGCCGACGGTGGTGGTCCAAGGGCCAGCAGGGTCACACAGGAAAGAAGCAGCACTCGGCGCATACGGATCCTCTGGAGCCGAATCTATCACGCGGGCTCGGGCGCCCCTGACGAGCTGGGACGAAGGGACGAAAAGAAGAGAACCAGAAAGCCGGGCAGGAACGCGAACGCCCACGACGCGAAATGCACCAGGTAGTTCGGGCCGCCCGGCTCCGGGCGCGTCCAGATCCCCGAGATGGCATAGAACGCCAGCCCGGAGAGGACGGCGGCAATGACGCCGCGAACGAGCGCGTGGTGCAGGAGTTCGCGCCGCCATGCATACTGGAGCACGGCGAAGCAGATCCAGAAGATCATCCACGCCGGCAGCATCGCGCCCCAGCCCAGCGTGGGCGCCAGCATATAAAAGGTCCCCGCGGCCAGCACGCCGACGAGCGGACCGGCAATCAGGCCGGCTTTCATCCGGCCGGTCCGGGCGCCGATGAGCCCGCCAATGCACAGGCACATCGCCGCCCCGTGACTGACACCGGCCCAGGTGCTGTGCCGGACCTGGAAGTACTCCCAGATGAAATCCCCCAGGGTCATGACGCCGCCCAGAAACAGCGCCGCCCCCACCGCGCTCACCATGCTCTGCACCATGTCGTCTCCAGCCGCACGTTATCCTGCGGAGCATAGCGCAGGCCGGCGCTATCATTCCGGCATGCTCAGACGTTTACTTCTGGTCGCGCTCGTCTGCGCCGCCGCGACGGCCACCATCCTGGCGAAGGAATACCGGGCGGAACGCTATGACGTCCGCATCGAGGTCCTGAGCGGCGGGGACATCAAGGTCACCGAAACCATCGTCTTCGCGTTCACCGACGGCACGTTCAGCCGCGTCTTCCGCACGATCCCGACCCGCTATACCGACGGCGTCGAGTTCGTCCGCGCCGCCATGGACGGCGAGATCATGACGCGAGGGGAAGGGCCGGGGCAGGTGCAGGTCCGGCGCAAGGACGGCCTCCGGGTCGAGTGGCACTTCGGTCCGGTCTCGCCGAGCACCCATACCTTCGAACTCGAATACCTCGTCCGCGGCGTCGTGAAGCAGGCGGAGGGATCGGACCTGCTCGAGTGGCGTGTCCTGCCGCGGGAGCACGACTACGCGATCGGGTCCAGCACGGTCGAACTGGTCGCGCCGGTCGCGCCGTCCGCGATGCCGCGGATCGAAACCCGGCGGGTGGACGGCGGCGCCGACGTCTCGACGAACGACACCCCGGTGATCGTGCGCGCGGCCGATATCCGCCGGAACGGATCGTTCATCGTGTCGGTGCCGTTCCCGGCGAGCAGCGTGCTCGATGGTCCGCCGGCCTGGCAGGCGCGGCGCGCGGCGCAATGGGAACGGATGCCGATCTGGGTCACGGCCGCCGGCGGGGTGCTGCTCGCCGGCCTGGTCCTGCTCTTCGCGCTCCGGCAGAACTACGATGCGCCGCCACCGCCGGCGGGTGCGCAGTGGAACTCGATGATCCCGCCGGATCCGCTCCCTCCGGCACCTGCGGGCGCGCTCGTCTCGAATGGCAGCCCGCGTCTGGAACACGCGATGGCGACGCTGGTCTCGCTCGCCGAACGCGGCATCATCAGGATCCGCGAGGAGTCGAAGGGGGCGTTCGGACAACGGAACTTCACCATCGAACGTGTGCGCGGCAACACCGCGCTCGCCCCGCACGAGGAGATCGCGCTGGATCTCGTCACGTTGTCGGGCGGTCCCGGATCGTCCGTGCCATTGTCGAAGGCTCGGTCGCTCCTCATGAAAGGACGGAACTGGAAGACCTTCGAGCGCGCGGTGCTCGGCGAACTCGACGAAGCGCAGCTGCTCGACGCGCGCCGGATGGCCAGCCGCGGACGCTTCCTGAAGACCGGCTTCGGCCTGCTGGCGCTCGCGGTCGCGGCGCTCGCCCCCTGCATCCTGCTGATCGAGGACAACGGCGGCTGGCCGCTCCTCGTCCCGCTGGCCATCGGCCTCGTCGCGATCATCGCCTTCATCATCATGTCGGCGCAGACTCCGCTGTCGAACGAAGGCGTCCGCCGCGCGGAGCAGTGGCGTGCGTTCCGGGACCACATCAAGGATCCGCAGCGCATCGAACCCCGCTGGGGATCAAGCGGTACCGCTGACGCGCGGATCCTGCCGATGGCGGTCGCACTCGGCCTCGCCGCCGCGTGGTCGAAGTTCATGAAGAAGCGGAACACGGAGACGCCTGACTGGTTCCAGCCGGCCTCGAGCCTGGAGAACGGTCAAGCCTTCGCGGTGTTCGTCGCCACGAGCGGCGCGACCCACGGCGGCGGAGCCCACGCG
The DNA here is from genome assembly GCA_036401215.1 of Vicinamibacterales bacterium. Classification (GTDB taxonomy): domain Bacteria; phylum Acidobacteriota; class Vicinamibacteria; order Vicinamibacterales; family 2-12-FULL-66-21; genus JACDCA01. Next base: position 17,947 of record DASWVN010000113.1, read on the forward strand.
GGAGGCGTCAGCGCCGGCGTGGCCGGCGGCGGGGCTTCCGGCGCGAGCTAGCTGCTTCCGGCGCCGGCGTTGCCGGCGCCGGATGGTAAATGGCAAATGGTAGATGGTAGAGAGTTGGTTTGGGGCGGCGGGGTGAAATTCGGGGTTGGGTACACAGCGGGTGAACTTCGTGGGCTGGGTACGCAGCAGCTCGTTTGGCAGACCGCTCGAGCCAATCTCTTTACCATCTCCCATTTACCATCTACCATCCGCCAATGGCGGTAAAGCGGTTGTGTGGGCGGTGTGGCGGGGAGATGACGGCGCGCGGGGCGCTCTACTCGGCGTTGCGACTCGCGTTCCGGCCGGAGGACTCGAAGTTCATGACGCTCGAAACCGGCGACGTCATGACGAAGGGCTTCATGTGCCGCGAGTGCGGCCTCATCGAGATCGTCGGCGACGTGAACAAGCTTCGCCGGTTGACGGGAAATTCCCCGGATGAAGGGGAATAACGCCCCTCGCAATTACCAGCTTCTGCGTGCGATCCGAGAAGCGGCTAGGCGCCTTTCTTCGCCGCCTGCACCAGGTGTTCGAGCATCTGGCGCCGATGGGCGACCTCCTGCTCCGACAGCTTCTGCCGCCGCGAGGCCGCGCGTTCGAACGGCAGCTCCCGCTGCGTCCACGCGGCCCGGCGGGCCCGGGTGCGCTCCATCCCCGCCTTGAAGCACTCGAAGCAAAG
>DASWVN010000114.1:0-22489 GCA_036401215.1 Vicinamibacterales bacterium
CAAGGCCCAAAGGCCAAGGGCCAAGGGCCAAGGGCCAAGGGCCAAGGGCCAAGGTCCAAGGGCCAAGGTCCAACGGCCAAGGGCCAAGGGCCAAGGACCAAGGACCAAAGGTTCTCGGAATTCCTGATCGTTTGTAGACGCAGGGCGGGGCTTTACGCCCCGCCGCTCTCGACGGCCGGATACCTTCGGGTGCCCGGCCTTTTTCCGCATGGTACGATCGCACCGCGCGTCGAGGGTCATGCCGAAGCGTGCTCCGGCATGGCCCCTCGCCATCGTCCTGATGCTCGCGAGCTTGTGGGCGTACACCACGAGCTTCGCGGGGGTCTTCGCCGGCGATGACGTCGACGCCATCGTCAACAACACTCACATCAGATCGCTGTGGCCGCTCAGCACCGCGCTGAGCGGACCCAAAGACACCACGGTCGCGGGACGGCCGGTCGTCAACCTCACGCTCGCGATCAACTACGCGCTCGCCCGGGCCGATCCGCTGGATCCCTGGGGCTACCACGCGCTCAATCTCCTGATCCACATCGGCGCCGGGCTCGTGCTGTTTGGCGTCGTGCGCCGCACGCTGCTCAGTGCGTCGCTCGACGCGCGTTTCGGCAGTGCCGCGATGCCGATCGCCTTCTCGGTCGCGCTGCTGTGGCTGGCGCACCCGCTCCAGACGAGCGCGGTGACGCACGTGATCCAGCGGGCCGAAGCCCTCATGGGGCTCTTCATGCTGCTGACTCTGTACGCCGCGATTCGCGCGACGGATCCAGCGGCGGAACGTCCGCGCGCCTGGATCACCGCCGCCGTGGGCGCCTGCGCCCTGGGCATGGCGAGCAAGGAGGTCATGGTCGTCGCGCCGATCGTGGTCTTCGCATGGATCTGGACGTTTCGAGCGCGCGGGATCTTCGATCAACGCCGGACCCGAGTGCTCCTGTCAGGGCTGGCGTCGAGCTGGGTGTTGCTCGCCTTGCTCGTCGCGTCGGATCCGCGCGGGGAGTCCGTGGGCTTCGGGCTGGGCGGCTGGACGTGGTGGTCGTACCTGTGCACGCAGGCAGCGGTGATCGTCCACTACCTGCGTCTGGCGGTCGTGCCCAGGCCGCTCGTGTTCTCCTATGGCTGGCCGCAGGCAGCATCGTGGATCGAGGTCGCGCCGCAGTTCATCCTCCTGGCCGCACTCGCGGGCGCGACGATGCTGGGGATCGTGCGGCGTCATCCGGCCGGGTTCCTGGGCGCGTGTTTCTTCCTGATCCTCGCGCCGAGTTCGAGCGTGCTGCCGATCCCGACGGAGGTCGCCGCCGAGCACCGGATGTATCTCCCCGTTGCCGCCGTGATCGCCGCCGTGGTGCCGATGGCCTTCGTGCGGTTGCCCCGGATGATCGCGTGGAACCTGGTCGCGGCCGTCGCCGTGACGTTCGGCGTCGTCACGCACGAGCGCAGCCGGGATTACCGCTCTCTCGAGGCGCTGATGCGGGACACGGTGACGAAGCGTCCCGACAACGCGAAAGCGCGCGTCGTGCTCGGCGGCCACCTCGTGGGCCTCGAGCGCTTTTCGGAGGCTGAAGCCCACCTGCGTGCCGCCATTGCGATACCGCCGTCACCCGGCGGCGATCCGGGACTGCCGGCGCTGGCGCACATGTATCTTGGTTCGGCGCTGGCGGCCCAGAACGAGATGCAGGAAGGGATCCGGATGCTGGAGAAGGCGCGCGCGCTCAATCCATCGCTGGGTGAGGTTCACGCCTTTCTCGGCGAAGCCTACGCGAGCGAGGGCAGGATTCTGGACGCGGTGGAGTCGTTCGACCGGGCCATCGCGACGCTGCCGGACGTTCCAGACCTGCTCGAACGCGCCGCACGGCTGCGGGCCACGGCCGTCGACAGGCACGCCCGAGACGGCGCGCGCGCCGTGGCGTACGCCGAACGCGCCGTACGGCTCACCGGCGCCGGAGACTTGCGGCTGCTCGATACGCTGGCGGCAGCCTACGCCGAGTCGGGCCGGTTCGGCGAGGCCGTCGCAACGGTCCATCGAGCTATCGAAATTGCCCCCCCGGATCCGGGGACCCGCCGTCTGCTCCACAATCGTCTCGCCCTCTACACGTCCGGACAGCCGCTCCGGGCCGACTGACGCCCTTATCCCAAATCGACCTCATCCGGTCTCTTGGATCGTCGGCGAACGACTTATTGGATGCCGAGGCAAACCCGCCCTGAAAACCATCGGTTACACGCAGTAGACGATTGGTCACGATTTCGCTAGAAGCCGCACCACCGACCCGGGAGATGACTCCACAAGCGGGGGCATCGTGCGCGGATGAAATGAGAGCATCCGCGTTCCCGGCTTCGGTTGCACGGTCACGTCCGGACTGTAGGGAGGTGAGATTGGATGCCGGACAGCAATTGGTCCCGCGAAAACTACCGTGTATACCTGAAATTCGCTTGACCGACCCAGTATGAGCGGGGTAGGGTTTCCCACTACAAACAACGCAGAAAAGACTTGATACCCCGGAAATTGGGGTGTTCGTGGGACCGCTTCATGTGCGTGCGGCGGTCCTGTGCGGTGTTTGTGCAACTTGTAACACTCGTGGATTTGGATGGGGGGACAATGAATCGAAGTCTGTACAGGGGAGGCGTGTGCGCGCTTCTCATATGCATCCTGAGCGCAGGGATGGCCTGGGCTCAGGGGAGCACGACGTCCACGATCAGTGGCCGCGTCGTCGACAGTTCCGGGGGCGTGCTCCCGGGCGCGACCGTCACCGCCAAGCACCTCGGCACGAACACCGAATCGTCCACGGTGACCAACACCGAAGGGGCGTTCACGCTGCCCAGCCTTCAGGCCGGCACCTATGAGGTGACGGTTTCGCTCGAGGGCTTCAAGACGACCGTCGTCAGAGACGTCGTCATCACCGCGGTCCAGGGCGCCGACATCAACGCGAAGCTGGAGATCGGCGGTGTCACCGAGACCGTGACGGTCGCCTCGACGTCGGAGATCATTCAGACCCAGTCGACCACGATCTCATCGACGATCACGACCAACCAGATCACGAAGCTGCCGCTCACGTCGCGGAGCGCGATGGACTTCGTGAACTTCATGCCGGGCGTGACCACGGTGAGCGGCAACCGCAACGCCACCATCAACGGTCTGCCGGAAGGCGTGATCAACATCACGATCGACGGCGTCAACGTGCAGGACAACACGAACCGGTCGACCGACGGCTTCTTCTCGATCGTCAGCCCGCGTCTCGACGCGATCGAGGAAGTCTCGGTGACGACGGCGGGGCAGGGCGCCGATGCCGGCCAGGGGGCCGTGCAGATCAAGATGGTGACCCGCTCGGGCGGAAACCAGTACACCGGCAGCGCGTATCACTATTACCGGAACGATGCGCTGAACGCGAACACCTGGTTCAACAACCGCTCGCAGGTCGACAAGGCGGACCTCGTCCAGCACCAGAGCGGCGCACGGTTCGGTGGACCGCTGGTGATCCCTGGCCTGCTCGGGCGCGGCAAGGCCTTCTTCTTCGGCAACTACGAAGAGTTCCGCCAGCCGTCCGAGACGACCCGGACGCGCAACTTCCTGACGCAGTCGGCCGCGCAGGGCAACTACATTTACGGCGGGCAGACGGTCAACGTGCTGGCGCTGGCGGCTGCCAACGGCAACGCGGCCGTTGCGAGCACGTCGACGCTGGATCCGACGATCGCCGCGCTGCTCGCCGACATCCGGTCGGCGGCTGGCACCGACGGCACGATCGAGGCGCTCGACGCCAACATCAACCAGCTTCGGTACAACCTCGCGACGACGTCGCTGCGCCGGTTCCCGACCGGACGCGTCGACTTCAACCTGACCGACAATCACCGCTTCACCAGCGCGGTCAACTACAACTACTACACGGACTCGCCCGACACGCTCAACAGCTACGACCCGACCTTCCCCGGTTTCCCGGTTCAGGGTGGGCAGACGTCGAAGCGCCTCGTGCTGAGCAACTCGCTGCGTTCGACGCTGGGCCGCAACCTGGTCAACGAGTTCCGCATCGGCTACAGCGGTTCGCCGGTCAGGTTCTTCGACGAGATGAACGTGGGGATGTACACGGGCTCGCTCGCCAATCAGAATGGCCGGCACCTGGTGTTCCCGAGCGTCGTGTCGGGGTTGTCGCACGCGGGAGTCAACGGTCCCAACCCGCAGTCGCGCGATGCGTCGGACTTCACCTTCGACGACACGGTGACCTGGCTGAAGGGGAACCACAACATCACGGGCGGCGCCTCATGGTCGATGTTCAACGTGTGGCTGAAGAACACGTCGCTGGTCCCCCGCGTCAGCTTCGGTCTGCTCAGCACCGATCCGGCGCAGCAGGCAATCACGGCGGCGACGCTTGCCGCGGCGACCGGTGTGACCCCGAGCCAGGCGCAGCTCGACGGCGCCCGGAACCTGTATGCGTTCCTCACGGGTCGCGTGACGCAGATTTCCGCTGACGCGCGCATCAACGAAAGCACCGGCCTCTACGAGTACGTGGGTGTCGGCACGCAGCGATCCGCCATGTCGGAGGGAGGCTTCTTCATCCAGGACTCCTGGCGCTGGAAGCCGAACTTCACGCTGAATGCTGGTCTGCGCTACACGATGCAGCTGCCGTTCCAGGCGAAGAACAACTACTACTCGACGACGACCCTTGCTGACCTGTGCGGTCCGTCTGGAGTCACCGGCAATGGCTGCACGCTGTTCCAGCCGGGCCACATGCCGGGTAAGGCCGTGTCGGAGTTCTATCAGCTGGAGCAGGGTAAGAACGCCTACAACACCGACTGGGACAACTTCGCGCCGAACGTCGGGTTCGCCTGGACGCCCGAGCGTCGCGGCGGCCTGCTCGGCACGCTGATGAGCGACGAGTTCGTCATCCGCGGCGGCTGGGCGCGCGCCTACAGCCGCGAAGGGATGGGCGTCTTCACCGGGCAGTATTCGGCGAATCCTGGCGGCGCGATCTCGGTGACGCGCAACCAGACCAACCAGAACATCCTGCCCCCGGGCAGCCCCGGCTTCATCCTGCTTCGCAACGAAGCCGACATGGGCGCGCCGTCGTTCCCGGAAAAGCCGGTCTACCCGATGACTGACCTGGTGTCGCAGGACATCCGGATGTTCGATCCGGACATCGAGATCCCGTACGCCGACTCCTGGAGCTTCGGCGTGCAGCGCAAGCTCTCGCAGAACATGGCGCTCGAAGTCCGCTACGTCGGCACGCTCTCGCGTGACCGGTGGGTGTCGCGGAACTTCAACGAGTACAACATCTACGAGAACGGGTTCCTCGACGAGTTCCGCCGCGCCCAGCAGAACCTGCAGGCGAACATCGCCGCCGGCAACGGCGCGCGGTTCAACTACACCGGGGCGCCCGGCACGGTGCCGCTCCCGATCATGGTCCAGTGGCTGAGCGGCCAGCCGGCGTCGGCGGCCGGCAACACCGCGGCCTATACCGGCAACTTCTGGAACAACACGACGGCTCTCAACGAGCTGACGATGCGTAACCCGGATCCGGTCGGCCTGGCGCAGTTCTTCATGGGGCAGGCCTTGATCCGCGCCAACGGCGCCGCGGCCGGCGCGCCCGCGAACTTCTTCATCGCCAACCCGAACCACGTCGGCGGCGCCGTGCTGACCCGCAATGAAGGGGAAACCGACTATCACTCGCTGCAGGTCGAACTGCGGCGCCGGCTCGCCAACGGGCTGCAGTTCTCGGGCAGCTACGTGTTCGGGCGGGCCTACGAGTCGGTCTTCTTCACGCACCGTCGCGGGCTCGAGAGCCTGCGTCGCATTGGTGATGGTGGCGACATCGACCACCAGTGGAAGCTGAACCTGGTCTACGACCTGCCGTTCGGCCAGGGCCGCCGCTTCCTCGGTGGAGCGGGTCCGGTGCTCGAGCGCCTCGTCGGCGGTTGGCAGATCGGGTTCAACACCCGTATCCAGACCGGCCGTCTGACCGAGATCAGCGGCGTGAAGCTGGTCGGCTGGACCGAGGACGAAGTGCGCGACGCGTACAAGATCCGGTTCGAGGATGACAACAAGCTCATCTTCATGTGGCCGGAGGACGTGATCACCAACACGATCCGTGCCTTCAGCACCGCCGCGACGGCGACGGGTTACTCGGGCCCCGCGCCCGAGGGCCGCTACTTCGCTCCGGAGAACGACGCGAACTGCATCGCGCTCGTGCCGGGCGATTGCGGCGGGATCAAGTCGATGATCCTGCGCGGACCGCTCTTCGAGCAGAGCGACCTCCGGATCGCGAAGCGCACCCAGATCGTCGGGCGCGTCAACTTCGAGATCTCGGCCGAAGCGCTGAACGTGTTCAACCGCGCCAACTTCACGCCGGTGCTGGGCATCAGCAGCACGGCGGCCAACTGGCGCGTGACCGGGCTGTCGGGCAACAACACCGCCCGGCTCCTCCAGATCGTGTCGCGCCTCAACTGGTAGTCCGCGGTCCGCGGTCCGCGGTCCGTGGTGCGCGGTGCGCGGTGCGCGGTCCGTGGTGCGCGGTCCGCGGTGCGCGGTGCGCGTTTTCAACCCGCCGCATGCCTTCGGGTGTGCGGCGGTTTTTCTTTGCGCTACGCGTACTCGGCTTCCGGCTCTCGGCTCTCGCCTTTGGGCTTCGTCTGTTGCTGCTGTGAAACGCCCCGCCAACCGCCCAGCGGCATGACGTAGGACGGGGCTTTACGCCCCGCCGTTCTGGCGCTGGATCGAGGGGCCCTCCTGCATCTCGATTAGTGATTCAGCGATCACGTCGTCCTGTTCCGGCAGAACGGTGCGCAGATCGAGGACGACGTGATCGTTCTCGATCCTCGCGATGAGCGGCGGATTCAACGACCGCAGGTGCTTCTCCAGCGCCGTAGCGCTCAGGCGCGGGTGAACCAACCGCACCAGCCGCGTCGGAAGCGTCGACCCCGGCGCACTCCCTCCGCCAATCGTTGAGACCCCATTTATGACGCTGGCCAGCATCCCTGTTCCCTGCCCTCTGTTCCCCGCGTTCAGCCGTTCCACGAGTGCTTCCGCGCGCGCACCGATCTCCTCGACTGAGGCGGCGATCATTGCGGCGACCGGGATCTCCTCGATGCGTTCGGCGGCGTACGACAGGAGCGTGGCTTCGAGCGCCGCATACGTCATCTTGTCCACGCGCACGGCGCGCATGAGCGGATGCGTGCGGACCTGCTCGACGAGGTCGCGCCGCCCCGCGATGATGCCTGCCTGTGGACCGCCGAGCAGTTTGTCGCCGCTGAACATCACGAGATCCGCTCCACCGCGGATCGTCGTCGTGACCGCCGGCTCGTCGCGCAGCGGACCGTCAGCCGGCTGCAGCAGTCCGCTGCCGAGATCGTCCACGAGCGGAAGCTCGAAGCGCTTCGCCAGCGCGGCGAGATCCGTCAGTGCCGGGCGTTCCGTGAATCCTTCGATCCGGAAGTTCGACGGGTGCACCCGCAGGATGAGCGCGGTGCGATCGCCGATGGCGGCGGCGTAGTCGGAGACACGCGTCCGGTTCGTCGTGCCGACCTCGCGCAGGACCGCGCCCGACTGCGCCATCACATCCGGCACGCGGAAGCCGCCGCCGATCTCGACCAGTTCGCCGCGCGAGACGATCACCTCGCGTCCGCGTGCGAGCGCCGCGAGCGTGATGAGCGCCGCCGCGGCGTTGTTGTTGACGACGCACGCGGCCTCGGCGCCGGTGAGGCGGCACAGCTGCCGTTCCGCATGCACATCCCGTCGTCCTCGCCTGCCGGCGTCGAGGTCGTATTCGAGGTTCGAGTAGCCGCCCGCCACTTCCGCGACCCGCGCCACGGCCTCCGCGCTGAGCGGCGCCCGTCCGAGATTGGTGTGGATCACGACACCGGTCGCGTTGATCACCGGCTCAAGCGAGAACGCCGCTTCGTCCTGCAGGCGATCGGAGGCGCCCCGTTCGATCGCCGCGGCCACATCCTCGTGCGACTCGCCGCGCGCCAGCCCGTCGCGCACCCGGTCCGCCTCGGCCCGCAGCGCGTCCACGACCGCCCGCCGTCCATACCGGGCTTCGAGTTCGCCCACGGTGGGCCGCTGCCGGATCTGCTCGATCGAAGGAATTCGCCTGGCGTTGTTCGTCAATCAGTTCCTCGCTTCGCGGAAAACCAGGGATCAGGGATCAGGGATCAGGGAACAGGGGAACAGGGGAACAGGGGAACAGGGACCAAGGACGCGGAGCTTCGAACTCCGAACTCCGACCCCGGAACCCTGGAACCCCCTGGAACCCCCGAGAACCCCCTGGAACCCCGGCCGAAGGCCGCCTCCAGAACCCGGAACCCCTGGAACCCACTGGACCCCCGAGAACCCTCTGGAACCCCTGGAACCCCCGGCCGAAGGCCGCCTCCGGCAGAAGTCCGTCAGCTACAATACGCCTTACCGCCCATGTCAGAGAACACGCCTCCCGAAGTTCCGGTTCCCGACTATCGTCCGGTCGAACGGTTCTGGCCGTACGTCGATCTGCCGGAGCAGCCGACGCCGGAGGAACTGGCGGCGCTCGATCCGGAGCTGGCCGAGGCGCTGTTCGGCAGGCCGAAGTTGCCGTTCTCGGTGTCGCTCGAGTTCTCGCCGTTCGACGAGCCGGGCTACTCGCGCGCGCTGGCGCTGGCGCGCGCGTCGGCAGAGTACCGCGAAATCCGCTCCGGTGAGGCGATCCGTCACCGGGCCCGCTTCTATCCTGAAGCGGCGTTGGAGCTGCGGGACCTGTTCGAGATCGTCGGGCCGTTCGATTCGACCGACGTCCTCATCGACGACAAGCCGGTCCCGTACGCGCGGGAACTCTGGTTGCCACTCGTGTGGATGCTCATCCGGTGAATCATGAGCGAATCCGACATCACGGCGGACCTCCTTCAGCTGACCGCTGACCTCAAGCAGCTCGAGGCGGAGTACAACATGTTCTTCGCCGGACGGCTCCCGCGTCCGCCCTGGGAGACCCGCGGCCGGGTCGAAGCGCTGATCAAGCGCTGGGACCGGCGGCACATCGATCGCTCGGGCGACCGCTTCCGGTTTCAGCAGCTCCAGGCCCGCTACGCCTCCTTCGTGGATCTCTGGGACCGCGGCCAGCGCGCACGCGAGGAGGGCCGGACCGGACCGTTCGCGCCCCCGGCGCGGATCGAGCCCCGGCCCCAGAAAGAGCTGCCGAAGGAACATCGGATCCTCCACGTCACCGCGTTCCGTGATCCGCTGCATGAAATGGAGAAGCTCCACGCCCTCTACGATTCCCTCATGGACGCCCGCCGCGAGGTGGGTGACGACGTGGTCCCGTTTCACAGATTTGCAACGATGGTGAAGGATCAGGTCGGCAGGTTGCGCGATCCGGGCACGACCGAGGTGGCGTTCCGCGTCACGATCAAGGAGGGAAAGGTCAATTTTACGGCGCGAAAGGTGAAGGAGGACTGAGCGCACGGCCCCTGCCGGCCGGCCAAATTTTGTCATTTGATCCCTATTGACACGGCCGAGTTGGCCCGCTTACTATCACGGCGGCGCTGGCGGGCCAGCGTCGAAAGCCGAGGCCGCGCACTCGCGCGGTCTTTTTTTATGTTCGCGTCGCCGGGCCACGAGCTTCGGTGAAAGCGGGCGGGGTCAGGGCGGCCAGCGCGCCGCGATTGCAAGGCAGGAAAAGTACGATGCGCATCACAGGCAAGGTCAAGTGGTTCAACAACGCCAAGGGTTACGGATTCATCGAGCGTGAGGGCGGCAGCGACGTGTTCGTCCACTTCTCAGCGGTCCAGGGCAATGGGTTCCGGACGCTCGAGGAGGGTCAGGCGGTCGAGTTCGAGATCGTTGACGGCCCCAAGGGCCCGCAGGCCGGCAACGTCACCAAGCCCAACTAACTAACCGAACCGACAAATCGAAGAGGCCGGCAGCTGAAAAGTTGCCGGCCTTTTCTTGTTGATGCGCAGTCCGCGGTGCGCGGTGCGAGGTGCGAGGTGCCCCTCCCCTCGAAGTAGAATCGAACCTTCTATGCGTGCAATCTTGAGTGTCTCCGATAAGACCGGCCTCGTCGAGTTCGCCCGCGGACTCGTGGAGCGCGGGGTCGAACTGATCTCTACCGGTGGAACGGCCAGGACGTTGGCGGACGCGGGGCTGCCCGTCGTCAACGTCTCGGACGTGACCGGTTTTCCAGAAATGATGGACGGGCGCGTGAAGACCCTCCATCCCGCGATTCATGGCGGCATTCTCGCGCGGCGCAGCCGTCCGGATGACCTGGCCGCCATCGGTTCTCACAACATCACGCCGATCGACCTCGTCGTCGTCAACCTCTATCCCTTCGGCAAGGCGGCGGAGAACCTCGACACGCCGTTCGATGCCCTTGTGGAGGAGATCGACATCGGCGGACCGAGTCTCGTGCGTGCGGCGGCGAAGAATTTCAAGGACGTGCTCGTGGTCGTCAGCCCGGACGACTATCCGAAGGTGCTGGCGGAGCTGGCGCGTGAGGGCGGGCCGTCACTGGACTTCCGGTTCGGGCTGATGAAGAAGGCCTTCCTGCACACCGCCCAGTACGACGGCATGATCGCAATGACGATGAACCACGTGAAGGTTGCCGGCCAGGGCCTGGAGCGTACGGCGCCGCCCGGGCCGGAACGCCCGCACGTGCAGCCCCGGGACCTCCGCTACGGCGAGAACCCGCATCAGAAGGCGCAATGGGCGCCGATGCCGGAACAGACCGGCCGCGGGTGGACCGTCCATCAGGGCAAGGAACTCTCGTATACGAACCTGCTCGACCTCGACGCCGCCCTGCGGATCGTCCTCGAGTTCGGCGACGAGATCGCCGCGACGGTGATCAAACACACCAATCCGAGCGGCGTGGCTCGCGGGAACTCGCTCGACGAAGCCTACGTGCGGGCGCGCGATGCCGATCCGCTGTCCGCGTTCGGCGGCATCGTCGGGCTCAACCGCCCGATCGATGTGCCGACCGCCCAGTCGCTCGTCACCACTTTCATAGAGGCGGTCATCGCTCCAGGCATCGACGAGCCCGCGCGTGAGATCCTGGCGAAGAAGCAGAACATGCGGGTGGTCACGACCGATTTCGCGAAGGCGCACGAGCCGATCGCCGGCCAACTGCCAACCGAGATGCGATCGTTCCTCGGGGGCGTCCTCTTCCAGGAACCAGACCGGGTCATCGAAGCACAGGACCCGTGGCCGCATGGAGATTTCCCGAGGGTCGTGACGAAGCGTGCCCCCACGGACGTCGAGTGGGCGGCGCTTCGCTTTGCGTGGCGGGTCTGCGCTCACGTGAAATCGAACACGATCGTGTTCAGCGGCATCGACAGGACCCTGGGGATCGGGGCGGGCCAGATGAGCCGTGTCGACTCCGTGCAGATCGCGGTGGCGAAAGCGGCGCCGGGCTCGCTGAAAGGATCCGCGGCCGCATCCGATGCCTTCTTCCCGTTCCGGGACGGCCTCGATGCGCTGGCGGCCGCCGGCGCGACGGCCGTCGTGCAGCCGGGCGGCTCGATGCGCGACGGCGAAGTCATCGCCGCCGCCGACGAGCAGGGGATCGCGATGGTGTTCACCGGCCGCCGGCACTTCAGACACTGAGGGGACGTAGGGCGCCCCTACACCGACACGTAGGGCGCCCCTTTCAGGGGCGCCAGTTACAACCCAATTCACAACTACAATCTCTCACTGGTGTCCCGTTCACGGTATCTGCTGCTCGCGCTCCTGGCAGCCGCGCTCTCGCTGTTCTTCGTGGACCTCGGCGGGTCCGCGATCTGGGACGCGAACGAAGCCTTCTACGTCGAGACGCCGCGCGAGATGATCGAGCGCGGCGACTACGTCTTTCCCACCTTCAACTACGAGCCGCGGGTCAACAAGCCGGTCCTGAGTTACTGGATCGTCGCCGGGTTCTACAAGCTGTTTGGCGTCTCGGTCGCGGTCCAGCGGATTCCGATCGCCATCGGCGGTGTCCTGATCGTCCTGATCGCGTTCTTCCTTGGCAGGCTCGCGTTTGCGGGGGATCGCGACTCCGCCACGATGGCCGGGCTCTGGGCGGCGATGGGGCTGGCGGTATCGGCGCGGCTCCTCATGTTCTCCCGCCGCATCTTCATCGATATCTACATCACGCTGTTCATGGCGGCGACGCTGCTGTTCTTCGCGCTCGCCGAGCGGTACCCCGAACGCCGCCGGCTGTTTCTGGCGCTGATGTATGTCGCCGTCGGTCTCGGCGTGCTCACGAAGGGACCGGTCGCGATCGCGCTGCCCGGCCTCGTGTTCCTGATCTACCTTCTGGTCCACCGCGAATTGCGCCGCGCGACGGAGATGATGATCCCCGCCGGCATCCTCATCGTTTCCGCCATCGTGGTGCCGTGGTACGCGGCGCTCTACCAGCGCGACGGCTGGACGCACATCCTGTCGTTCTTCATCGGGGAAAACCTCGGCCGGTTCAGCGAGGGGATCGGCGTCGACCAGGACCGCGGACCGCTGTTCTACCTCGGCGTGCTGTTCGGGGACGGATTCCCCTGGTCGATCCTCCTGTTCGCGGCCGCGGCAGCGTTCTTCCGCTATTCGTCTTCCGCACGAAAGAGCACTCCGCACCCCGCACCCAGCACTCCGCACCCCGCACCCAGCACCCCGCACCCCGCACCCAGCACTCCGCACGTCGCACGTCGCACGTCGCACGTCGCACGTCTGCAAGGTCTGTTGTGGATCTGGATCGCGACGATCGTGATCTTCTTCTCGTTCTCGGCCTCGAAGCAGGACCTTTATATATACCCGGTGATGCCGGCCGTCGCGGCGCTCGGAGGGATCGCGATCGCGGCGGCATGGCCGGGCGTGCGATGGTCCTCGGCCGCAATCGGTGCCCTGTTCGCGATCATCGGAGCGGGACTGCTGTGGGTGTTCCAGGCCACCGGTAACGTTTACGAACTCGAGGGCGTACCCACCGTAGCCGTGCTGGCGATCGCGGGCGGCCTCGCGCTGACCGTGCTTGCCGCGAAGGACCGGTGGCGGCAGGGCCTGCTCGTGTTTCTCGCGGCCTGCGTCCTCATCAACTGGATGCTGGTGCTGCGCGTCGTTCCAAGCTTCGAGAAGTACAAGCCCGTTCCGCCGATCACCCGCTTCCTCGAATCACGTGTGACGCCAGACGATGTGGTCGCGCACTACAGCGTGGCGCTGCCGAGCATGGTCTATTACATGCGCCGGCACATCGACGTGACCTACGACCGCGAAGAGTTCATCCGGATCATGCAACAGCCGAAGCGCGTGTTCGGCGTGCTCTGGACGCAGGAGTACGAACGGCTGCGCGGCGACCTCGGCGTGCCAACCTGCCCGATCTTCCAGACGTCCTCGTTCAACATCAAACTCGGCGCCGTGATCAAACGGGAGAAGTTGCCGCAGCTGGTGGTGATCACGAACATCTGTGAGTGACAACTCCAAACTCCAAACGCCAAACGCCAAACGCCAAACGCCAAACGCCAAACGCCAAACGCCAAACGCCAAAAGCCCAAACCGCACGAACGAGATCGGACTTTTGGAGTTTGTAGTTTGAAGTTTGGAGTTATCGGAGTTCGTCTATCGTGACCGTCGCCGGACCAAATTTTCCGACCACGATCCCGGCCGCGCGGTTGGCGAGCCGGGCAGCGTCCTCGAGGGACGCGCCGGCAGCGAGGGCCAGGGTGATCGTGGCGATCACGGTGTCGCCGGCACCGGTGACGTCGGACACTTCACGCGCTTCGGCGGGGAGTGCGGTATCGCCGGCGCTGGTGTGGAGCCACATGCCGTGCTCGCCGCGGGTGATCAGCACGTTCTCGCACTGCGTCACCTCACGCACGCGCGCCGCGCACCTCGCGACGTCACCGTCGCCACGGATCCGCATGTGCGTGACCGCTTCGGCCTCGTGATGGTTGGGCGTGACCAGCGTGGCGCCCGCGTAGTACGTCGAGTGCGGTACTTTGGGATCGATGGTGACGGGGATCGCGTGGCGCTTTGCCGCCGCGACCGCGGCGGCGGCAACCTCCGATGAGACGACGCCCTTCAGATAATCCGAGACCAGGATCGCGCGCGCATCCCCTGCGAGCCGCGCCACCTGCCGGGCGAGGGCTTCGCCAATCTCGCCCGAGGCTTCCACGTCCCCTTCATAGTCGATCCGCGCGACTTGTTGGTTGCGCGTGGTGACGACGCGGGTCTTGCGGGTCGTGCAGCGTGCGGAATCGACGACGAGCCCGGACGCATCCACCCCGGCCTGTTCCAGTTCGGCTCGCAGCCGTCGTCCTTCGCCATCATCGCCGATCAGTCCGACGATGGCGACGCGGGCGCCGAGCGCCTGAAGGTTCGCGGCGACGTTCGCGGCGCCGCCGAGGCGATACTCGTCGCGCGCAAAGCGAACGACCGGCACCGGCGCCTCCGGCGAGATCCGGTCGACCGAGCCGATGACGAAGTGATCGAGCATCACGTCGCCGACAACGAGGACGGTCTGGCCGGAAAGGCGAGGGAGAAGATCTGACAGCGTGTTCATCGAATAGGAAGAGCAATGTAAAGCGCTCCAGCGGGTGGCCGGGAACGGGGCCGCCCCGCCTTCGAAGCTTTACATTTCACAGCCGTCGGCACTACGCGGGCTGTTCGCCGTTGCGCAATGCCGCGTAGGGCAGCGTCACCAGCAGGAGGAAGAGCATCAGGAACTCGGAGTCGCCGAAATTGTATTCGAACATCCCGGCCGCGAGCATCGCGGCGACGATGGCAAGGCCGGCATTCGGCAGGAAACGCAGCGCGCTGTTGCGCCGCTGCCGGATGAAGTCCCGGATCAATACGACGATGAATCCGAGCCAGACGGCGAGTGCCGGCAGGCCGCGTTCGGCCGCGATCTGCAGCGGCACGTTGTGCAGGTGCGGGTTCAACTGGTTCACGGCGGACGTGTCGCGGTAGACGGGGTAAACCTCCATCACCATGTCGGGACCGACGCCGGTCAGCGGATGGTCCTTGATGATCCGGAACCCCGAACGGATCATCGCGACCCGATCCTGATTCGACCTGACGCTCGCTTCCGTCGTCGCCGTCTGCCGCGCCTGCTCGCGGATCTGGAACATCGCGTAGAAGCGATCGGTGAGCTGCGCCGGCGCGAGCGCGATGAACACCGCGGCGATGACGGGCAGCAGCCCGATCAGCCGCAGGTCGCGCATCAGGAGGAGGATCGCGATCCCGGTGCAGGCCCCGACCCAGGCGTTGCGGCTCGCGGTCGTAGCCAGCGCGACGACGAGCGCCGGAAGGACGATGGCCGGCCACATGCGATCCCGTCCCCAGAACAGCACTCGCGCCACGGCCAGGCAGGCGACGAGCATCAACTGGCCGGAGTACGTCATGTACATGCCGAGCGCCCCCTGCGGGCGCTGCTGGAGGTCGTCCCACTTCAGGATCCCGAACTGCACGATCCCGATCGCGGCGCTCAGTGCGGCGACGCTGATGACGATGTCCACCGCCATCAGCGCGCGTTTGCCCGCCAGCAGCCGGTAAGCGATGGGCACGATGGCAAAGAGGAGAAGCTGTTTGGAGTCGCGGAGACTCGTGTCGGGATCGATCGAGAAGGCGGCGGCGAGGAACGACAGCGCGCCGTAGAGCGCGAGCGGCCAGAACATCGAGGGGACGTCCACCCTCTCGCGACGGCCGATGACGAGCGTCAGCCAGAGGATGGCGGTCAGCCCGAGCAGGATGTTCGATGCGGCGATCGACACCTGCAGCGCCGCGACGAAGCCGAGCATCGCCCAGCAGGCGCTCTGTTCGAGCCGGCCGGTGCGCGACGAGGTCAGGACGGCTTCCACTGGAGTGCCTGTTCCGCCGCGGTGATCACGTCCTCCGGACGCAGAGATGTAAGGCATCGAAAATCGCCCGGCTCGCAGACACGTTGTTCGCACGGCCGGCACGGAAGCCCCTCGACCTCGAGGTTCCACGTCGGGATCGCCGGATCGCGCCACGGCGCCGATCTCGCCGGAAGCGTGGGGCCGTACAACCCGACGACCGGGACGGCCGACGTCGCCGCGATGTGCAGCGGGCCGGTGTCGCCGCCGATGAACACGCGGCTGCGGCCGATCAACGCGCGCAGTTGGGCGAGATCGAACTCGCCGAACTTGACGATCTGCCCGGCCGCTTCACCCAGGTTCGCGCGGGCCGCCGTCGTGATGCGTTCGGCCGCATCCCGGTCCGACGGGCCGGAGCTGACGATGATCCGGCGCATCGGGCCCCCGCGCGCGAGCCGGACCAGCACTTCCACGAACGCCGGTTCGGGCCATCGCCTGAAGGGATTGCCTGCGCTCACGTGCGCGACGATCAGATCGTGCGCCGGCGTGATCCCCGCGTCGAGCAGCCGGCGTTCGATCGCGCCATCGGCAGCGGGATCGACCGGCATTTCCACTGCATCGCGAGCCGGATCGGCGGCCCCTTCGGGCCAGCCGCCGTTGCGCGAACCGTCGACATGGATCGCGTCGAGCAGGTCCCACTGGTTCTGGACCGAGTGCCGCGCGCGCAGTTCGCGCGGCCGCGCCACCACGTCCGTGTACATCCAGCTGCGGCCCTGGACGCGGTATCCGATCCGCTGCGGTGCCCCGGTCGCGAGCGCCAGCCACGAGCTGCGCGGCCCGCCGTGGAGATCGATGACGATGTCGTATCCTTCGCGGCGCAATCGCGCGCCGAGCTTCAGATCCTGTGTCACGCGGCGCATGCCGCGCGCCCGCCCGATGACGATCAGGTCATCGATGAACCGGTTGTGCGCGAGGACCGGCGCCGCCGCGTCCTCCACCAGGTAGGCGACCCGTGCGTCGGGCCACGCTCGCTTGAGCGCCCGCGGGATCGGGGTCGTGAACACCACGTCGCCGATCAACCGCAACCTGATGAGGAGGATCTTCACGTCAACTTCAAACGCCCAACTCCAAACGCCAAAGTTCTTTTGAAGTTTGGAGTTTGAAGTTTGGAGTTGTCACGTTCACGGCTCGATCGTCGCCTCGTCGAGGAGCATGACGGGGATGTCGTCCTTGATCGGATAGACCCGCTTGCACTGCCCGCATTTGAGCGCGGTGCCGTCCTTGACCAGCTCCACCTTCGTCTTGCAGTTCGGGCAAGCGAGGATCTCGAGCAGCTCTGCGTCCACAGCCATTGTGATGACTCCGTTTTGAGATGGTTCCCGACCTATTATAGTGGTCACATGCGGCCGATCGTTCCGCTCGCGCTGGCGCTCGCGTTCCTTCCCGGACACGCCCGGGCAGCCTCGATTCAGCAACCGGAAACCGCTCCGACCGAGAGCGCCGGGTATCACTTCCTCGTCGCTCGACACCTCGAGGACGCCGGCAGGATCGACGAGGCGATCGCGGAGCTTCAGAAGGCGCTCGAGCTGGAGCCTCGCTCGGCGGAGATCCGCGCCGAGCTGGCAACCGTCTACGCCCGCCAGAATCGCGCGGTCGAAGCGATCGACACCGCCGAAGCGGCGCTCAAATACGATCCAGACAACCGCGAGGCGAACCGCCTGCTCGGGTCCATCTACTCGGCGCTGGCCGATCAGAAGCGTCCGATCAGGGCCGGCGACGATCCTGCGCAATATGGCGCGAAGGCGATCGCGGCGCTCGAGCGCGCGCGGCGGCCGGACCTGGCGGATCTCGGGCTCGATTTCACGCTCGGGCGTCTCTACCTCCGCGAAGGGCAGAACGAGAAGGCCATCGAGGCGCTCCAGCGAGTCTTCACACAGCAGCCCGAATACTCCGAAGGCGGCGTGTTGCTGGCGGCGGCACAGGAGGCCGCCGGTGAGCCCGACGCGGCGATCGGCACCCTCGAAGAAACGATCAAGCACAACCCCGCGTTCTTTCGTGCCTACGTGCCGCTGATCGACCTGTACGAACGGCAGCAACGCTGGAAAGACGCAGCCGGCGCGTATGCGCTCGCCGCGGCCGTCAACCCGCGGGCGAACCTCACCGAGGGGCGTGCGGCCGCGCTGTTGAACAGCGGCGCGCCCGAAGAAGCGCAGTCGCTCCTCCAGGACGCCCTCACAAAAGCGACGAAGCCCGAGGCTTCGCTCCTGTATCTCATGGCCGAATCGCAGCGGCAGCTGAAACAGTACGCCGCCGCCGAAGCCACGGTGACCCAGTTGCGCACCGCGTTCCCAGACGATGTGAGGGGCGTGTTGATGGAGGCGCAGCTGCAACTCGCGCAGGGGAAGCGCAGCGAGGCGGTGGCGACCTTTGCGGACCTGGTGAAGCGCTTCCCGAACCAGCCGACGCTCGCATATCAGTACGCGCAGCTGCTCGACGAAGCGGACCGGCACGACGAAGCCGAGCAGGTGCTGCGCGATCTGCTGGCGAAGAATCCGCTCGATGCGGTCGCGCTCAATTCTCTCGGCTACATGTTCGCCGAACGCGGTGAGCGGCTCGATGAAGCGGTGCAGTTGCTGCAGCGGGCTTTGAAAGTCGAGCCCGGGAATCCGTCGTACCTCGACAGTCTGGGCTGGGCCTACTTCAAACAGGGGAACCTGGCGAGTGCCGATGCGCCGCTCACCGAAGCGGCAGCGAAGATGCCGGAGAACTCGGTCATCCAGGATCACCTCGGCGACCTCAGGTTCCGGCAGGAACGCTTCGCCGATGCGATCGTCTGCTGGGAGCGTGCGCTCAAAGGGGACGGCGAGTCGATCGATCGCGCGGTCATCGAGAGGAAGTTGCGCGATGCGCGGTCCCGCGTCGCCAAGCGATGACGCGATTCACGCGCGCCGCCTTCGGCGCCGCGCTGATCCTGCTTGCCGGCTGCGCGCCGGCGCGTCCCACCCTCCCGTCCGGAAGCGGGTCCCCGTTCCCTGATTTCGCCGCCGCCTACGACGAAGCGGTTGCCGAGTGCCGCGTGGCGCGCTCGGTCCTCGCCGAGCTGGGGCTCTCGGGGCGAGCCGGCACGACGAAGCTGCGCGGCCGGATCAACGCCGGCATGTCGGAGCCGGCGAATATCCGGCTCGAAGGCGTGGGCCCCTTCGGCCGTGCCGTTTTCATCCTCGCCGGGAGCGATGGACGCGCGACGCTTCTCCTCGTCCGCGAGGACCGTGTTGTCCGCGACGCACCGCCCGAAGCCATCGTGGAAGCGCTCACCGGTGTGCCGCTCACCCCGTCGCAGCTCCTGTCCGCCGTGGCGGGATGCGGCCTCGGTGTCGACACGCCGTCGGCCGGACGGACGTTCAACGACGAGTGGGCCGCGGTTGATGCCGCCGGCGGCCTCACCTACCTGCGCAGCGTCGAAGGACGCTGGCGGGTCGGCGCCGCCGTCCGCGGCGACGTGCAGGTGCTCTACGCGGATTTCGCGAGCGGCCTGCCGTCCACGGTCCACGTGCGGACGGGCAAGGTCGCCGACATCACCCTGCGCGTCTCGCAGCTCGAGATCAACACACCGATCGATCCGAAGGCCTTCGAAGTCAACGTCCCGGAGGACGCGATCCCGTTGACGCTCGAGGAGCTGCGACGAGCGGGTCCGCTCGGGGAAGGCGCTCGCAACTGACGCTCGCTCGCGCGTGTCCGGCTGCCGGCTTTTGGCTTTTGGCCTGGTCTGTTGCTGCTCACCGCGCTGGATGTAGCGAGTATGTTCTGGGTAAACTCCTTCGAATCACCCCGACAGCCTTGATGCCCATACGTTCGAACCACCCGCAACAGGCCGAAAGCCGAAAGCCAAAAGGCGAAAGCCTGTCCCGCGTCAGCTAATGCCCGCGAAGAAGCAACGCCTCGAAGTCAAAGCGCACGCGAAAGTGAATCTCGACCTGCGCGTGTTCGGGACGCGTGACGATGGATTCCACGAGCTGCGGACCGTCTTTCAATCGATTGAGCTGCACGACACGCTCGTGTGCGTGGAGCGGGCCGGGCCGTTCACCCTCAAGTCGCGATCCGCGTCGATCCCGCTCGACAGATCGAACCTCGTCTGGAAGGCGGCCGACGCGTTGTGGAAGGCGCTCGGTCGTCCGGGTGAGCCATGCGACACGATCGTGACCATCGAGAAGAACATCCCGATGCAAGCGGGACTGGGCGGCGGCAGCGCGGACGCGGCGGCGGCGCTGCTGGCATTCGCGCGGCTCTGGGGAGGTGCGCCGGTGTCGCTGCTGCGCGAGGTGGCGGCGGGGATCGGGTCCGACATCCCGTTCTTCCTGTCGGGCGGCACCGCGCTCGGGCTCGGCCGGGGGGAGGAGATCTATCCGCTGGTCGACCTCCCGGTCCACTGGGTGGTAATCGTCCAGCCGGCATTCGGCGTCTCCACGGCCGAGGCCTACACGTGGTACGACGAGGACCGGGCCGCGGGGCTGAAGGAACCCCGCGAACTGCAGGTGCTGCCGGTCCCCTGGCCCTCCCGGGCCGCGCAGATGGTCAACGACCTCGAGCCGCCGGTCGTGCGCCGGCACCCCGAAATTGCCGAGATCAAGGCCGCGCTGAAGGAGGGCGGGGCGGTCGCGGCCTCGATGTCGGGCTCGGGATCGGCCGTTTTCGGCCTGTTCCGCACCCGTCCGGCGGCGGCGCGAATGGTCGCCCCCCTGGCCAGAGGGGGTGCCCGGACGTTTCTGACCCGGACGCTGACCCGCGCCGAGTACGAGCGCCGCTCGCGCGTAGTTGCGAAGCGGCCGTAAATCCGGCTACACTTAACCCTTTGCAGACGCGCCTCTGAGTCGCTCAGGGACACGTGTCAACGCCAAATCTCAAACTCCAGACTCCAACATGCACGGGAGTTTCCGTCGGGTTTACGTTTGTGGTTTGAAGTTTGGGGTTGACGTCGGGTTTGCCGCCGATGGGGCGTGGCCAAGCGGTAAGGCGCGGGACTTTGGATCCCGTATTCGGAGGTTCGAATCCTCCCGCCCCAACCAGTCATGGGATTAACGACGGACGTCGCTCGGACTCTGCGAAGACAGCCGGAGTTCCAGGGAACTGTCGACTATATGAGCCGTGGACAGTTGAAGCTGTTTTCAGGCAGCGCGCACCCCGCGCTCGCCTCGGAGATTGCGGAGTTTCTTGGCGTATCGATGGGGCATGCACGGCTCCACCGATTTCCTGACACCGAAGTCTCCTTTCAGATTGAGGAGAACATCCGCGGCACGGACGTCTTCGTCGTGCAGCCGACGTCGGCGCCGGTCGATCAGCACCTGATCGAGCTGTGCGTGATGATCGATGCGTTTCGGCGTTCGTCGGCGTCGCGGATCACGGCGGTGATTCCGTATTACGGCTACGCCCGGCAGGACCGCAAGGACAAGCCGCGCGTCCCGATCTCGGCGAAGCTGGTGGCGAACCTGTTGAGCGCCGCGGGGGCGAACCGGGTTTTGACGATGGACCTGCACAAGGCGCAGATCCAGGGGTTCTTTGATATTCCGGTCGATCACCTTTTCGCGGCGCCGGTGATCATCGATCACTGCAAGGGGCTGAACTTTCCGGACCTGACGATCGTGTCGCCGGATGCGGGAGGCGCCGAACGCGCCCGTGCGTATGCCAAGCGGCTCGGGGCCGAGCTGGCGATCGTCGACAAGCGCCGCGGCGATGACGGCGCGGCCGAGGTCATGAACGTCGTCGGCGACGTGCAGGGCCGGACCTGCATCCTGCAGGACGACATCATCGACACCGCGGGCACGATCGTGAAGGCCGCGACGGCCCTCAAGAAGAACGGCGCCGAGCGGGTGTTCGCCTGCGCGGTGCACGGCGTGCTGTCGGGGCCCGCGATCGAGCGGCTCGAAGCGGCGCCGATCGACCAGGTGATCATCACCAACACCATCCCGCTGAACAGCGAGCGGGCGCGGTGCTGCAAGAAGATCAAGCAGCTGTCGGTCGCCCGGCTCCTCGGCCAGGCGATCCGGAGTATTCACGAGGAGACCTCTGTCTCCTCGTTGTTCGTGTAGAGCGCGAGAAGGACAGAGCAATGGACGTAACACTTCAGGCAGAGAAGCGCGAAACGCGCGGAAAGAACGAAGCACGGCGGCTGCGCGCCTCGGGGCAGATCCCGGCGGTCGTCTACGGCGTTGAGAAGGGGAAGGCGACGCCGATTTCGGTCGATCCGAAAGTGCTCTCGCGCATCCTGCACTCCGAGGCCGGCGCCAACACGCTGATCAACCTCCAGGGGCTCGACGGCGGCGAGTCGCGGGTGATGGTGAAGGAGTACCAGCTCGATCCGATCAGCCACCGGATGCTCCACGCCGACTTCTACCAGATCGCGATGGACCAGACGCTCACGCTGACGGTCCCGATCGTGATCAAGGGGGAGGCGAAGGGGGTCAAGCAGCAGGGCGGCCTCGTCGACTTCGTGAACCGCGAGATCGAGATCGAAGTGCTCCCGGCCGACATCCCCGACAGCATCGACGTGGACATCAGCGAGCTGATGCTCAACCAGGGCATCCGCGTGCGGGATCTCCACGTCGAAGGGGCGAAGTGGAAGGCGATCACCGATCCGGACGTGCTGATCGTCCACGTCGTGGCGCCGAGGACGGAGGAGCCGGCGCCTGGTGCGGCCGACGCTGCCGCGCCCGCAACCCCCGAGCCCGAAGTGATCAAGAAGGGCAAGACCGAGAAGGAAGAGGAGACGTGG
>DASWVN010000115.1:0-4997 GCA_036401215.1 Vicinamibacterales bacterium
CGTATCGCGAGTGCAGAGGCAGTTGAGGACTGAAGCCGTGGATCGAGTCCGTCTGCCATGGTGGGTCATTGCCGCTGATCTTCTCGTGGCCGTGACCTTCGTGATCGGCGCCATTGCGCTGATGACGGACGATCTCGTGATCACGATCGCGGGCGAGCGTTTTTCATCGCGTTCCGCGACGCGTCCCTTCGCCTGGGCGATCGGCCTGGCGCTCGTTCGCTTCTACTTCTGCCGGCTGCCGCCGTGGGGGCTCGACCGGCTGACGCAGCTTCAGCCTGCGCTGACGTTCGAAGAGTCCCGCATCTTTGCGCCGATGCCGGTCGGGGCATGGCCCAGGATCCGGGAACTCACACTCCTGACCCTGAGCTATGCGGTTCTCGTCGCGATCGCGACGTGGCCGATCGCGGTGCAACCGTACTCCGTGTCCGATATGGGGGATCCGCTGTTCTCCATCTGGCGCCTGACGTGGATCACGCACGAGTTCCCGCAGAACCCGCTGAACATTTTCAACGGCAATCAGATGTACCCGGAGCCGCGAACGCTCACGTTCTCGGACCCCGTACTCGCCCCGACCCTGTTGTTCGCTCCGCTTCACGCGCTCGGTCTGCACCGGATCGTTGCCTACAACATCGTCCTGCTCGCCGGGTGGGTGTTTTCGGGCGTGACGATGTTCGTGCTGGTACGGGCGCTGACGGGTCGAGCCGATGCCGCCTGGGTCGCAGGAGCCATCTTCGCGGTGCACCCGTACCGTGGGGAGCACCTCGCGCATCTGGAACTGCAGATGACGATCTGGCTGCCGATCGCGCTGCTGTACCTGCACCGGACGATGGCATCGGGCAAACTTCGCGACGGGCTTGCGTTCGGCGTCGCGGCGGCCGCGCAGTTCTACACGGCGCTCTACTACGGCGCCTTCCTGATGACGTACGCGACCGTCGTCGGCGGCGTGCTGTGGTTTGCCCGTGGCCGCCCCTGGAAGCCGATCCGCGCGCTGGCGGCCGGCGCCGTGCTCGGCGCCATCCTGTTCGCGCCGGTCGCATCCGCGTACTTGAAGACGCGCAGTCACCTTGGCGATCGGCACGTCGGGGAGGTGACGTACTACAGCGCCGTCGGGACCGATTACCAGAAGGCCCACTATCGGAGCTGGACCTACAGAGACCAGGCGGAAGGGGCTGAACCCGAGCGCTCTCTCTTTCCTCGCCTGACGCCCGTAATCTTGATGCTGCTTGCCGTGTGGCCGCCGATCTCCGTCACGCGGATTGCATATCTGCTCGCGCTGGCATTTTCGGTCGAAACATCTCTCGGCATGAACGGATCGATTTTCCCGTGGCTTTACGAATACGTCCCCCCGTACGGCGGGATCCGCGTACCGGCGCGCTACAGCATCATGGCCGGCTTGTCGCTCGCGATTCTCGCCGGCTTCGGCGCGGCGCGCCTGTTTCGGCGATGGCCGCGCGCCCGCACTCCGCTGATGGCGGCTCTGGTTGCGGCGATCGCGATCGAGGCGCTGCCCGGGATCGAACTGGTGAAGCCCTGGCGGGAGCCGTCGCCGGTCTACGCGTCGCTCATCGGAGCGCCGCCGACGGTCATCGCCGAGTTTCCGACGCCTGACGAAGGTGTGTACCAGTTCTCGGAGTTCGCGTATCTGTATTTTTCGACCTTCCACTGGCATAAGCTCCTGAACGGGCAGAGCGGAATGCTCCCGCCGAGTTACGATGCGTTCGTGGACCAGGGAGCATCGTTCCCGTCCGACGAGACGCTGAAACTTCTCCGCGCCCGCGGAGTGGAATACGTCACGATTCACGGCGCCTTCTATCCCGCTCATCGCCTGCAGAACGTGCTGGACCAGGTCGACGCACGCACGGATATGGAACTGGTGACCGCGGTCAGGTGGGAAGGCAGCGAGTCGAGGTTGTACAGGTTGCGGCGCCCACCGCGGCAGTGAACAGCAAAACGGACAACGCAGGTGGATCCATCGCCGGACCAGAACGTGCGGATCCCATGGTGGGTCACGGCGCTGGACGTCCTGTCTGCCGTCGTCGCCGGCCTGCTGCTGCGTTCGGTCGTCAGTGACGACTACCAGATCAGGTTCACCGAGACCCTCGAGATCTCGCTCCGGTCGTCTACGCGTGTTGCGATCTGGCTCGCCGCGCTCCTGGGTCTGAGACATTTCCTCTGGCGCGCCGTGCCGTGGCACGCCCGGGTTGGCGGCACGCTGCGGGCGCTGGTGCGGTCCGATGCGCTCCGGGCAGCATGGGGTCCGTTCATCGTGTCGCGGACCGTCGTCCTGAGCGCCGGCTTCGTCGCGGTCAACACGATCGGGTTCGTGACGAAAGGGCGACCGGCGTGGGACCTGGGAAGCAGCGTCCTGGAGCTGTTCGAACGATGGGACGCCTGGTGGTATTTCCGGATCGCCCGGCAGGGTTACCTTTACCGCTCCTTCTTTGATCCCGTGCAGGAGAGCGAGGTCGCGTTCTTTCCGGCGCTGCCGCTGCTGATGCGCGCGGGCCGCGTGGTCCTCGACGTGAACCTCTGGCTCGCGGGCATCATCATCGTCACGCTCGCATTCGTCTGGGGGTTGACATACGTCTACCGGCTCGCACGGCTGGACGTGCCTCCGGCGGAGGCGCGGGCGTCGGTGATGTTCCTGGCGTTCTATCCCTTCGCGGTCTGCTACAGCGCCGTGCTCACCGAATCGCTGTTCCTGCTCGCGGCCGCCGGCGCCTTCTTTCATTTCCGCCGCGGCGAGCTGTGGAAGGCGGGCCTCTTCGGCTTCTTCATCGGGTTGCTCCGGCCGAACGGATTTCAGCTGGCGGTGCCACTCGGGTTGATGGCGCTGCTGCCGTTTGCACGGCACCGTGGATGGATCCCGCGGACCGAGCAAGGACCCGTCACGAACGTGAGATGGCCGGACCTCCTCGTCCAACTCGCGATCGCCGCATTGCCGATTCTCGGCATGCTGCTGTATGCCGAGCACCTCGACAGGCTCACCGGCAATCCCTTTGCGTTCGTGGAGGCGCAGCAGGCCTGGGGCCGCAAGCCTCTGGGGATCCTGGACATCCTCAACGATCGCTGGGCACTGATCCGGACGGAGGGCTGGTCCGGGTACGTGGACCTGCACATGGCCGAGATCCTCGACGGCGCGGCGGCACTGCTGGGCCTCGCCGCCATCTGGCCCGTCACCCGTCGCTTCGGCGCTGCCTACGGCGTGTTCGTGGCGATGACGGTGCTGCCGCCGATCATCTCGCTCGGAGCCCTCTCGCTCGGACGGTTCACGGCGCCGCTCTTCCCCATATTCCTCTGGTTGGGAACGTCGGTGCCTTCCGAGCGACGACCCTACCTGCTGGCCGTGTTCGCGGCCGGGCAGGCGCTCATCGCCGTCCTGTTCTACACGTGGAGACCGCCGTACTGAAACCGCGCACGCACGGCGCGGATCAGAACGGCTTGTCGAGCGATTCCGATTGCGGCGTGAACAGTTTCGCGCCGTCCTCGGTGATGTACATGTCGTCTTCGAGGCGGACGCCGAACTCGCCGCGAAGATAGATGCCCGGCTCGTCGCTGAAGGTCATGCCAGGCGCGAGCGGCAGCGTGTTGCCCCGCACGAGGTAGGGCCACTCGTGCCAGTCCATGCCGATCCCGTGGCCGACGCGGTGCGTGAAGTACTTGTAATCGGGACCGTAGCCGGCATCGGTGATGACCTTGCGCGCGGCAGCGTCCACGGCTTCACACGGCACGCCGGGCTTCGCGGCAGCGAGTGCGGCGTCCTGCGCCTTGCGCTCGATGTCGAAGATCCGCCGCATCTTGTCGGTCGGCTTGCCCAGCACGAACGTGCGGCTCAAGTCGGACTGATAGCCGGCAATGTTGCAGCCGCCGTCGATCAACAGGATCGTCCCTTCGCGGATCGTCTGCGGCGCGATCGAGCCGTGGGGGAGCGCGGAGTACTCGCCGACCTGCACGCCAGCGCCTCCCTCGAAACCGAGCTGCGCGTGCGCGGCCGAGACGAGCCGCCCGAAATCGTTCTGCGTCATCCCCTCGCGGAGCCCTTTGTAGGCGGCCTCGTAGGCCTTGAGCGTGACGTTCGAGGCAAGCCGCATCAGCTCGAGTTCGTGATCGTCCTTGATCATCCGGCAGCCGGCGGTCACCGAAGTCGCGCTCACGATCCTCGCGCCGGGAGCGGCGTTGCGGACGCCGTTGCTGAACACGAAATCGATCGTCTCTTCCATGCCGATCACGCCGGTCGTGATCCCCCGGTCCCGTAGTCCCTGGACGACCCGTTCGTACGGGCTTTCGTGTTCGTGCCACGTCCGCACGTCGGCCGTCCCGGCAAACGGTCCGCGCGCGATCTGCTCGCGCGCCCGGTCCTCTTCGAAGGCAGGACAGACGAAGAACGGTTCCCCTTTCGCGGGGATGAGACACGCGAACAACCGCTCGCCGCCGCCCCACATGATGTTGGTGAAGTAGACGAGCGACGTCCCCTGGCACAGCATGATCGCGTCGATCTTCTGCTCCGCCATGAGGCGCCGCGCCTTCTCGATCCGTCCGCGGCGTTCGTCGGCGGTGATTGGGCGCACCTGCGACGTCATCGGGGTCAGGGAGCGGATCGAAGGCGGAAGGTCGGCCTGTTGCTCCTCGGCGGAAATCGTCGTGTTCAGCAGGGCAGCGGCTGCGCCGGCCCCGTAGAGGAATTCGCG
The DNA here is from genome assembly GCA_036401215.1 of Vicinamibacterales bacterium. Classification (GTDB taxonomy): domain Bacteria; phylum Acidobacteriota; class Vicinamibacteria; order Vicinamibacterales; family 2-12-FULL-66-21; genus JACDCA01. The sequence goes on from DASWVN010000115.1 coordinate 4,689, forward strand.
GCGTGAGAACATGCCCAGAAGCCTACACAAAAGGGGCCGCTCGGGAAACTCCGAATTCAGAACTCCGAACTCGGGGCCGTACGTAGGGTAGTAGGTAGGGCGCCCCTTTACGGGGCGCCGTGGCGCGGCTAAAGCCGCGCCCTACGTACGCCCCGAGTTCATAGTTCAAAGTTCGAAGTTCGGAGTTTCTGCGCCACGACCGCCGCGCCGTTGGTGACGGCCCGCTGGCTCGGGGGCGGGTTCGCCATGACCTCCTCCAGCGCCCGCCGCCAACGGCCGGTGAGCAGCGACTCCTGATCGATGTAGGCG
>DASWVN010000116.1:0-11371 GCA_036401215.1 Vicinamibacterales bacterium
GACTGTCGCGGCCATGATGACGGATGCGCGCGGAGGCGCGCACCTGCAACCCGACCAGCCGACGCAGGAGGCCCTCGACACCTTCATCCGCGCGCGCCAGCCGATCACGGTCAGCTATCTCGACTGGCGCCGGCTCGACGCACTCGAGTGCCGCCAGGGCGAAGCGCACGGCCGTCCCCGGCTGAAGTTCACGTCCATCGAGGAGATGCTGGCTGCACTGGAACGAGAAGCTGAGACTTGAGTCGCGATGGCGGTCAATGACGAATGCTGAATGCCGAATGCTGAATGAGTGCAGGAGCTGCGATTCGGATTGACGACGCGAGTTGAAGAATCTGCGATTCCGAAACGCAGCGCCTCGGATTGTGGCCTGAATTCGCGCATCTGGCCTTTGGCGGATCCGTTGCACCTCTTCAGGGCATGGCACAGCCCCCCTACAACATTCAAAAACGGACGTTTCTTTTTGCCACCGCCGTGGTCAAGTTCTGTCGCGGCTTGACGGATGCGCATCCAGTCACGAGGAAACTGAGCTGGCAGTTGCTCGATGCGGCTACCTCCGTCGGCGCCAACATGGAGGAGGCCGACGGTGGTCAGAGTAAGAAGGACTTCATTGCCAAGGTTGGCATTGCCCGGAAAGAATCACGTGAGACGGTTTTCTGGCTTCGTCTGATTGCGGCCACCGACTCTCGCTGCCGGTCCGCCGTTTCGTCGCTACTCGATGAGGCCAAACAGATCAGGGCTATCGTCACGACTATCAAGAAAAATGCTGAAGAGAATACGGACGATGAGAAGTAGCCCCCATTCAGCATTCAGCATTGCGGAGCGTCAGCGAGGCAGCATTCAGCATTGATTCAGTCGCCCCTATTCAGAGCGCAGCGCCACGAGGGGATCGACTCTCAGCGCCCTCCGCGACGGCACGTAGCTGGCCACGAACGCGACGGCGAGCAGCAGCGCGGCGACGGCGGCGAAGGTCAGCGGATCGGTGGCTTCGATGCCGAACAGGAAGGCTTCGACGACCCTCGTAGCGGCCAGGGCGCCGGCGAGGCCGATGGCGACGCCGATGATCGCGAGCGTCATGCCTTCGCGGACGATGGCGCTCACCACCTGGCCCGGCCGTGCCCCGAGCGCGACGCGGATGCCGATCTCCCGCGTGCGTTGCGCGACCGAGTAGCTGATCAATCCGTACACGCCGATCGCCGCGAGCGCGAGGGCCGTGATCGCGAAGGCGCCGAGCAGCGTGGTCCGGAAGCGCGGTTCCGCGACCGATTCGCTGACGATCTCCCGAAGCGGACGGCCGGGCTCGACCGGCATCTCCGGATCCAGTTTGTGCACTTCGGCGCGCACGGCTGAGGCCACGGCGCCGGTCCCTCCCGGGCTTCGCACCACCAGGCTCATGAACGGGAGCGGGAACGCGTGATACGGCAGATACATGACCGGCTGTGGGTCAGTGTCGAGTCCGTTGTTTCGCGAGTCGCCCGCCACACCGACGACGGTGAACCACTCGTCCTGCGTGTCGTCGAACCGGACGCGCTTGCCGAGCGGCGATTCGCCCGGCCAGTCGCGGCGGGCGAGCGTCGCGTTGACGATGATGGGCGTGGGCGCGGGGGCGCGGTCGCGTTCCGTGAAGTGGCGGCCGGTGATGAGCGGGATGCCCATCGTTCGCAGGTAGTCGGGGGAAATCGCCGCGATGTTGGCGCGCGGCTCCTCCCCGGTGGCATGGACGCGTCCCTCGATGTTGAATGCCCCGTGCGCGTTCTGCCCCTCGAGCGGATTTGGGAAGGCCACGGCCGCCCACTCGATCTCGCCCCGCGTCTTCAGCCCTTCGAGCAGCCGCTCGTAGAACGCCGCCTGTGACTTCCCGTCGGGATACTTGCCCTGCGGGAGCGGCATCGGCACCAGCGTCACGCTGGTGTCGAATCCGGGATCGACGCGCTGCAGCCGCAGAAAGCTGTTCGCGAGCAAGCCGGCGGAGACGAGCAGCACCAGTGTGAGCGCGACTTCTGCGACAACGAGTGCCGACCTCGTCCGGGCACGGCGGCGTCCGCCGGCGGCGGCGCGATCGCCGGCATCGCGCAAGGCCGTGGCGGAATCCGTTCTCGAGGCCTGCAGCGAAGGGACGAGGCCGAACAGCAGCGCGCTCAGCAGCGAGATGACGATGGCCGCGGCCGCGACGCGCCCGTCGATGGAGACCTCGTCGACGCGCGGAACGCCGTCCGGGATGATCGCCATGAGGAGGTCGACCGCCCAGACACCGAGCAGCAACCCCAGCGCGCCGCCGAGCGCCGCGAGCATCAGGCTCTCGCCCAGCAGTTGACCGATCAGGCGGCCTCGCGACGCTCCGAGGGCCGTTCTGATCGCCAGCTCTCGTTGCCGCCGCGAGGCGCGGGCCAGGAGGAGACTCGCAACGTTCGCACAGGCGATCAGCAGCACGACCGCAACGGCGGCGAGCAGCACCAGGAGGGCGAGCCGCACGTCCCCGACGATCCGCTCGTGCAGCGGCTCGATGCGCACGCCGCGTCCGGTGTTCGACTGTGGATACTGCCGCTCGAGGTCCGCCGCGATCGCCGCGAGTTCACTCCGGGCCTGTTCGGCCGATACGCCGTCCGACAGCCTGCCGACAGCCTGGAAGTACTGGACGTCGCGTTCTTCGAGCAGGTCTCCCTTGATGTCCACGGGCGGGAGCGGAACCGGCTTCGGTGAGAGGATCCACGCGCGAGCGCCGAGCGGATAGTCGAATCGCTCCGGCATCACGCCGACGACGGTGTGCGCGACGCCGTTGATCCGCAGCAGACGTCCGACGATCGACGGGTCCGACGCAAGCGTCTCGCGCCACGTGCGTTCGCTGATGACGGCCAGAGGCTCCTGCGCGCCCGCGTCGACCGTCCGGGTGAAGGTCCGTCCGAGTCGGGCGTGCATCCCGAGCACGTCGAAGTAATCGGCGGTGACCAGGGCGCCGCTCACGAGCACGGGATCCCGGCCGGGCGTTACGATCCGCAGGGCATCCTCGCGGTATCCCGCAAGCCGGTGCAGCGACTGAGCCCTGCGATGAAACGCCACAAAATCCGGAGCAGCATGGCCGCCTTCCGGTTCGTTCGGCGACGTCGCCCAGACCTGGACGATGCGATCCGCATCCGGATACGGCAGCGGGCGAAGGAGCACGCCATTCACCACGCTGAAGATTGCCGTATTGGCCGCGATCCCCAGGCCGATCGTGAGGACGGCGACTACCGTGAATGCCGGATCCGACAGCAACGAACGAAGCGCGTTCCGCATGGGCCGATGATACTGCCAGGCGCGGCAGCCGCTCCTGCCAGCCTCATCATGCGGGGTCCGGGGTCCGGGGTGCGGGGTGCGGGGTCCGAACGTCACCTCGGCGGCAGGCGATAATAGGCGCGCAGTGTCGATACCAGAAACTCTGAACGACTACCGGATCCTCGGTCCGATCGGCAAGGGCGGCATGGGGGAGGTCTACGCCGCCGAGGACACGCGTCTGCACCGAACGGTGGCGCTGAAGGTCCTGCCGGCTGCGCTCGCGCAGGACCCGGAACGTCGTCAGCGGTTCGAGCGCGAGGCGCAGGCCGTTGCCGCGCTGAACCATCCAAACATCGTGACGATCCATTCGGTCGAAGAGGATCAGGGCGTTCCGTTCCTGACGATGGAGCTGGTGGAGGGAGCGACGCTCGATGAGATCGTCCGTTCCGGCGGTTTGCCGCTCGACACACTGCTTCGGATCGGTATCGCGGTCAGCGATGCCGTCGCCGCGGCGCATCAGCGCGGCGTCACACACCGCGATCTGAAGCCGAGCAACATCATGGTGACCAGCGATGGTCGCGTGAAGGTCCTCGATTTCGGTTTCGCCAGCCTCTGGGAGGGGAGTGATTTCACCGACGCAGGTGACGCCCCTGAGACCGTGGCCTACATGTCGCCGGAACAAGCGGAAGGCAAGCCGGTGGACGGGCGGTCGGACGTCTTCTCGCTTGGGATCGTCCTGCACGAGCTGGCGACGGGACAGAAACCGTTCAGGGGAGACACGAACCAGTCCCTGGTCTCCTCGATCCTGACAGACACGCCCCCGCCGGTCACGGAGCTGAATCCATCGTTGCCATCGGGCCTGGCGCGCGTCATTCGACGATCGCTGGCCAAGGATCCGTCACGCCGCTATCAGACGGCGACCGATCTGCGGAACGAGTTGGAGGACCTGAGAGACGAGCTGACCGGCGCCGCCCGGCTCCATGACGGCTCCGTCGTCTCAGGCGGCGCCACTGCGCCGCGATCCACGCCACGACGGGACGCTCTGCGGAGGATCGCGGCCGCCGCGGCGCTGCTCGTCATGGTGGCACTGCTGGCGGTGGGATATACGTTCTGGCGTCTGCGACTGAATCCGGGCGCGGTCAGCGACTTTCTCCTGATCGAGCGTCCGGAACGCCTCACCACCTCCGGGCACGCGGCCCTGGCGGCCATTTCGCCGGACGGGCGTTACGTCGCGCACGTGAAAAACGATCCCGGCTCTCCGTCGCTGTGGGTCCGCCAGACGGCAACGACCAGCGACGTCGAGATCGTCAAGGGAGCGGCGGTGCGATACGCAGGCGTGAGCTGGTCACCCGACAGCAATCACGTCTACTACGTCACCTACGAACCGACCGGCGGCATCGGTACCCTCTATACGATCCCGGCGCTCGGCGGCGCACCGGAGAAGGTGCTCGAAGACGTCGACAGCCGGATCGAGTTCTCGCCGGACGCGACGCAGTTCGCCTTCACGCGCGGCTATCCGGCTGAAGGCAGCGCCTTCGTCATGCTCGCGAACGCGGACGGCTCGAACGTCCGCACGCTCGCGCAGCTCGAGCAGCCCGATAACTTCGTGCTTGCGGGTACGGCGTGGTCCTCGGACGGCAAAACGATCGTGGCGGCCGGCCGGTCACTTCAGGACGGACTGCACTCGATGATCGCCGGGATCGACGTGGCTTCGGGAGCCGTGACCAGGCTCGAAGGGCGGTGGCAGGGGATCAACGATCTCGCCTGGGTGAAGGGAACCGATACCTTTCTCATCGCCGCCGCCGACGCGGGTTCGACGTCTCCCCAGGTGTGGCAGATCCGCTACCCGGACGGTGAACGCCGCCGGATCCTCAACGACCTGAACAGCTACTCGTCGCTCAGTCTCTCGAACGACGGCCGGTCGCTCGCGACCGTGCAGACGGAGGCGGTCTCGAACCTGTTCGTGTCTCCCCTGGACGACATGGCCAACGGAACGCAGATCACGCGCGGACGCGGACGCGGCGACGGTCAGGCCGGCCTCGAGTGGACGCGCGATGGACGCATCCTCTTCATCTCCGGGGCCAGCGGCAGGCAGCAGGTCTGGATCACCGATGCCGACGGCGGCAACATGCAGCCGTTGACGGCGGCAGCGCAGGAGCCGGTGCGCAGCCTCGGCGTGACCCCTGATGGCCGTTACATCGTGTTCCACCGGCTGGCGGACCGGCACATGCGCATCTGGCGCATGAAGATCGACGGCTCGGAGCAGCGCCTGCTCACGCACGGGGATCTCGATCAGGTCCCCATCCCCGGTCCGGACGGGATGGTCTACTTCCACCGGATCGTGAACGGCATCCCGCTGACCTTCAAGGTGCCGATCGATGGTGGAGATGCCGTGCAGGTGAGCGAGCACGCGTTCCGTCCGATCGACGTGTCGCCGGACGGCAGTCAGCTCCTGGGCGTTGCGTGGAACGCCGAGGCGCAGCGCTCCTCGCTCGCGCTCATGCCGGTGACCGGCGCACAACCGCGGCTGCTGCCGCGCCGTCCGGCCGTCGCCGGCGGCTTCACGCTCGATGGCACTGGCATCCTGTTTCCAGTCATCGATCGCGGGGTCATGCGGATGATGGTCCAGGACCTGGCATCCGACAAACTGACGGCGGTGGGCGCCGCGCCCGGCGTGATCTTCAATGCGGCGATGTCGCCCGATGGCACGCGCGTCGTGCTCTCTCGCGGCGGCATCGTCAGCGACGTCCTGCTCTTGACCATGAGGCGTGACGTGGAGGACTGACGCATATGACCAGGAATGCGATCGCCATCGTTCTGCTGCTTGGTCTCGCCGGCTGCTCGCGCGATGCCGCGCCCCCCGGAGACCCGACGGGGACGGCGGCCCCGACGGGACCGCGCGTTTACGTCTCGAACGAGATGAGCGGGACCGTGAGCGTCGTGGACCCGGCCTCACGGCAGGTCGTGGCGACGATCACCGTGGGTAAACGTCCGCGCGGCATCCGTGCGAGCGCCGACGGCAAGACGATTTTCGTAGCGCTCAGTGGATCGCCGGTCGGCGGCCCTGGCGTCGACGAGTCGAAGCTGCCGCCGCCCGACCGTCAGCACGACGGCATCGGCGTCATCGATGTCGCCACGGGACGGCTCACGCGCGTGCTGAACGGCGGAACGGATCCCGAGCAGTTCGTGATCTCGGCCGATGGCCGGCGTCTCTTCATCGCCAACGAGGACGCGGGTCTCACCACCGTCCTCGACGTGGATACGGGCGAGATCGTCAAGCAGGTCGAGGTCGGCGGGGAGCCTGAAGGGGTCGACATCAGTCCGGATGGCCGGTTCGTCTACGTGACAGCGGAGGCCGACAACCAGGTCTTCGCGATCGACACGTCATCGCTCGACGTGGCGAAGGTCATCGATGTCGGCGCGCGGCCCCGGTCCACCGGTTTCCTGCCAGATGCCGCCAGGGCGTACGTCTCCGCGGAGAACGACGCCGCGGTCTCGATCGTCGATACGACGGACCACGCGCTCATCGGCCGCATCGAGCTGCCGGGCGAGCCGCGCAGACGCCCGATGGGTGTGATCGCCGCGCCCGACGGCCGTCATGTCTTCGTCACGACCGGTCGCGGCGGAACGCTCGCGCGGATCGACACCGCGACCAGCACGGTCTCGGGCGAGGTGCCAGTGGGTGAGCGTCCATGGGGCGTCGCCATCTCACCCGACGGCCGCCAGCTCTATACGGCGAACGGGCCTTCGAACGACATCACGATCGTGGACGTCGCGAGCTGGACGGTCATCGGGAAGGTCCCCGTCGGTGAGCGCCCGTGGGGCGTGGTGGTCATCCCCTGAAGTACTGGCGCAGCATGAAGCCGCGTGCGTGCGCAGAGCCCGGCTTCATGCCGGGCCCGGAACGCCTGCGCTACACTCCTTGGTGTGAGTGAGCACGTTTATGTCGGCACGTCCGGTTACAACTACCCCGAGTGGCGCGGCACGTTCTATCCGGAGAAGTTCAGCACCAGCAAGATGCTCGCGTTCTATGCCGAGCGGTTCCCGACGGTTGAAATCAACTACACGTTCTACCGGATGCCGACCGAGAAGCTGCTGAAAGGCTGGTTCGACGGGACCCCCGACAACTTCAGCTTCACGCTCAAGGCCCCGCGACGCATCACGCACGATGCGAAGCTCCAGCGCTGTGAAGACACGCTCCGGGTGTTCTGCCAGACGGCCCGGACGCTCGGGCCGAAGCTCGCGATCCTGCTCTTCCAGCTGCCGCCGAATTTCAAGAAGAACGCCGATGTGCTCCGGTCGTTCCTGGAGCTGCTGCCGGAGGGCACTCGCGCGGCGTTCGAGTTCCGGCACGAGTCGTGGCTCGACACCGAGACCTTCGATGCGCTCCGGTCCCGCAACGTCGCGCTGTGCATTGCCGACAGCGAAAAGATGAAGACCCCCGTGGAAGTCACCGCCGGCTACGCGTACTTCCGCCTGCGCGACGAAGGCTATCAGCAGGACGACATCGAGGCGTGGGCGAAGACGATCAAGGCGCTGGAGCCGAAGGATGCCTTCGTGTACTTCAAGCACGAAGTGCAGGGGCTCGGACCCGAGTTCGCCAATCGCCTGATTGCCGCGATGAGGTAGTACGCCCGACAGCCGCTCGATGGTCGCACGCGCCGACGGCCTCCTGGCACGAAGAACACGAAGAACACCAGGAACACAAAGAAAGAACACAAATTGTTTTGTGTTCTCTTCTTCGTGTCCCTGGGTTCTTTGTGTCGTTAGTGAGTGTGCGCCGTCGGCTCGTTGAGTGTCGCAAGTCAGCTGACGCGCCGAGAATCGGTTACGGCGCGGACCGCGAAATCGACGATCTGCTCCTCCGCCCAGTAGCCGTCGCTCCCGCCGGACGGCTGCGTGATATAGCCGCAGTGGCCGCCGTATCTCGTGATCTTCAGGGTGATGTTCGGATTCGACGTGAGCGTCGGGTCCTGGAAGGGCGCAACCGGCACGAAGGGATCGTCTTCCGCCGTGATGATCAGCGCCGGCACCGCGACACGGTCGATGACGCGCATCGCGCTGGCGCGATAGTAGTAATCGGCGGCGTCCTTGAAACCAAAGTACGGGGCCGTGTACACGTCGTCGAACTTGCGGACCGTCCAGACCTCGCGGAGGCGCGCGAGGTCGAACTTGCCGGGGCGGACGAGGTTCTTCCGCTTCATCCGCGCCCGCAGGCCGTGGACGAAGTTCAGCTGGTAGACGATGTTCGACCGGCGTTCGAGCGCGTCGACACACCGCGCGATTTCAATGACCGGTGAGACGGCGGCAACGCCGCGCAACTGGGGAGGCTTCTCATCGCCGTAATCGCCGGCGAGCTTGAGCGCGAGATTTCCGCCGAGCGAGTAGCCCGAGACGACGATCCGGTCGATCCCGTCCGTGCGCGTCACCTCGTCGATGACGTGCCTGGCGTCCTCGGTGAGGCCGGAGTGATACAGCCCGGCGCACAGCGCTTCGGTCCCGCCGCAGTTCCGCTGGTTCAGAAGAATCACGTTGAAGCCGCGAGCGAACGCCTTGTCGGCGATGCCGCGCATGTAGTGCGCGCTGCTCGATCCTTCGAGGCCGTGCAGGGCCAGCAGCAGCGGGTGCTTCGACCGTTCGCGCTGCCAGTGGCAGTGGGCGAGCACGCGCGTATCGGTGTCGGTGTCGAAATAGCGGTCTTCCGGTGGAGGAAGCCGGTCGAACCGGCGGGGCTTCGCCCACGCGTAGATCGTCATGAGGTGGCCGTTGGTCAGGCCCGGACGCGGGATGAACTCGTTCACTGCAGACGGTAGACGCGGAGCCTGCCGCTTTCGAAGGCCATCGGCAGGTCCATTCGGGATTCGGTCACGACGTAATCCAGATCGTATTCGGCGGCGAGGGTCCGGACGCCGGATGCGTTCAACGACTCGAAGTTCGGGAGAGCTGCGAGTCGTTCCGCCGTCCGCATCGCCACCTCCCGATCGTACATCCCGATGGCGATGTCTTTCATCCCCTCGACGAAGACGTCCCGTTCGCCTGCGATTCTCAGACTCGTCCCGTACAGGGCGGCGTGGAACGGATGTGCCAGCCAGTGGCTGTCTTTTGCGGTCGTTCTCGCGAACGCCATGACCTTGCCCCAGTCATCGTCGCGGATCGAGACCTGCATGAGGGGGCGTTCGGAGTCGACGAGGACGTAGGCGCCGCGCGCGGCGGACAGGCAGAGGATGAGGATCGCGAGGATGAGTGGCGCCCGTCGATCCGGCACCCCATAAAGGGGTGCCCTACGGAGGGGCAATCCCTCCGCCAGCAGCCATACGAGATAGATCGTGGCGAGAAAGTCGAACATCCAGAACACACGCGCGGGCTGCAGCTGGATCGAGATGATCACGTCCATGGCGTGCAGCACGAGCGCGACGGCGAACACCGCCAGGAGCGACGCCGACCCGAGCACGAGGGCACGTTCGTGGCCGTCCGTCAGTCCCGAGCGCTGGCGGCGCATGTAGATCCAGGCGATGAGCGGCAGATATCCGAGGTTGAGCACCCACGGATACAGGGGCCACTCCAGCGGAAAAAGGTAATCCCTCGTCACCAGCGTCGCCCGCCAGTCCGCGTCCATCGCGGCGAGCCGTCCGGCGAGCGGACCGGCGCTCAATGCCCAGAGTGCCGCGATCCCTCCGATGACCGCGAGTCCGGCAATCGGCGCCCGAAGCCGTGGATAGGCGATCCACGCAGCCGCCGTGAACCATACGCCGAACCACAGTGCGGTCGTCGGGTGGACGGCGCCGGCGATCCCGACGAGCAGGAACGAGAGCGCGAGCCGCCGGCGGAGAAACGAGGCCATCGCGAGCGCTCCGAGTGCGAACGCCATCGTTCGAGGATGGAAGTACCCCTCGAGCGTGTTCGTCCCGGATCGTGCGATCGCGTGCCGCAGCGTCATGGCCGCAAGGAGCGCGACCGCTGTCCACTGCGAGCGATACAGCCGGATGCCGATGAGCCAGCCGCCAGCAGCCAGCATTGCCAGCGCCGCAACGTACATGGCGAGAAAGATCGCCGGCAGCGAGGCGCCGGTGATCCGGACGGTCCCCGCGATCAGTTCGTCGACGACCGTCAGGTGTGTCTGCGCCGCGAGGACGGCGTGGTCGCGCGGGAAAAGCTCCGGATCGAGCTGCAGCAGTACGGCGGGCACGTAGAACGCCTGGTCCGAGGCGCCATACCGATACCCGCCGGCATTGAGCGTGGCGAGTGTGATGAAGCCGGCGAGCGCGAGCAGGAGAGCCGCGCGGGACGACCTCGTGTCAACGCCAAACTTCAAACTTCAAACTCCAAACTCCAAACTCCAAACTCCAAACTCCAAAGCCTGCGGTGCGGGGCTGTTTGGAATTTGGAGTTTGCAGTTTGAAGTTGACCACCGTCCATCTACTGTTCGTCGGCAGTCGGCCCGTAGATCGAGGGCACGGGGACATCCTTGAGCCGCAGGTAGACGCTCAGTTGCCCGCGATGGTGGATCAGGTGGTTCATCACGAAGCTGCGGACGGCCGCAACTCGCGGGATGGTGAAGATCTCGTTGTCGCCCGCTCTGAGCGTCCAGGGGGCCATCATCTCGGCGTCAGACGCCTTCGCGAGGCTGGCGCGCGCGTTCTTGACCTTTTCGTCGAACTCCTTCAGCAGGGCGTCCTTGGATGCGGGCCCATCGAGCCGCGACTCCTTGTCCTGGGAATTCAGATCGTAGAACGGCGCCGCCAGGGTCATGCTCAACCACCAGGGGAGGTTGGCGACATGCCCGGCCAGCTGACCGAGCGACATGGATTTCGCGTGCGGTTTCCAGGCGAATTCGCTTTCGGGGACCCGCTCGAGGACGCGGCGCGTGGTGGCCAGTTCGTGGTCGTATTCGGGGAGAAGGGACTCTGCAATGGACATCCGTCCATTCTAACTTCCAACTCCCAACTCCCAACTTCCAATTCCCAACTCCCAATTCGCAATTCCCAACTCCCAAGGTGGTGGGCCTTGGGAGTTGGAAGTTGGGAGTTGGAAGTTATCTCATCGACAGGAATTCAGTGTCGGGTTCGACGACGATCGTTTTCTGCGCGACTTCCTTGCCGCCGATCGACACCTTGGCCACATA
>DASWVN010000117.1:0-6847 GCA_036401215.1 Vicinamibacterales bacterium
CTTGAACTGCGGAAAGATGAACCACATCCAGTGCGAGCGTTTGCGCCCGGCCCGGATCTCGGCAAGCGCCTCGTCGTAGAGACCTTCCTGCGCCGCGAGGAACCGGTTCAGATCGTAATGATCTCCAGTCATGTCATTCGCGCGGTCTACGTCGGACTCCCTGCCGTCATCGCGGCGAGCGCGCCACGAAGATCCTCGATCAGGTCCTCGGCGTTCTCGATCCCGACCGAGTAGCGCACCAGCGTCTCCGGGATCCCCGCCGCCGCGCGCTCCTCGCGGGTGAGTTCCACGTGGCTCGTCGTCGCGGGCGGACCGACCAGCGTGCCGACCGAGCCGAGGCTTGCCGCGCGATGTGCGAGCTGCAGCGAGTTCAGGAAGCGCCGCAGCTGGTCCTCGTCGCCGCGCAGCGAGAACGACAGCACGCCTCCGAAGCCGCGCATCTGCCGCCGGGCGACCTCGTGCCGCGGGTGATCGCGCAAACCGGGATAGAAGACCGCCTCGATCGCCGGATGCGCCGCCAGGTACTCGGCGACCTGCTGAGCGTTCGCGTTGTGCCGCGCGACGCGCAGCTCCAGGGTTTTCAGTCCGCGGGTCAGGAGGAATGCCGAGTGCGGGTCGAGCGAGGCGCCGTTGATCTCGCGGAAGCGGAAGATGCGGTCGACGAGCGGCGCCGATCCGGCGACGACGCCGCCCATCGCGTCGGAGTGGCCGCCGAGGAACTTGGTCGCGCTGTGGATGACCAGGTCCGCCCCGAGTTCCAGCGGCCGCTGATTGATCGGAGTTGCGAACGTGTTGTCGACCGCCACCGTGGCGCCGGCCGCGTGCCCTCGCGAGGCCAGCCGCGCGATGTCGAGAACCTCGAGCGTCGGATTCGTGGGGCTCTCCAGGTAGAGGATGTCGGCCCCCTTCGCCAGCGCCGCTTCGATCGCGTCGTGGTCGCGCGTGTCGCACAGCTCGACGTCGACGCCGTACTGCGGCAGGAATTCCGTGAAGATGCGGTTCGTGCCGCCGTAGGTGTCGCGGATGCTGACCACCCGCCGGCCGGGTGAGAGGAGCGCGAAGAGCGTGTTGCTGATCGCGGCCATGCCGGTCGCGAAGCTGGTCCCGGCCTCCGCCCCTTCGAGCGCCGTGACCCTGGCCTCGAACGCTTCGACCGTCGGGTTCCGATTGCGCGAGTAGACGTAGCCGGCGCGCGTGCCTTCGCCCACCTGCCGCCACGTGTCGACATCCTCGTACCCGAAGGTCACGCCATGGAACACGGGCATGACGGTCACTCCCTCGGGCATGCGCTCGGGCTCACCGCCCCAAACGCAGCGCGTGGACGGTCCCCAACCGGCTTCACGGTGTTTCGATTTGCGGATCATCGGCTCCTCGATGTCGGCCGGCGGCGCCGCTCGTCGCCGGTGAAGACATCATAGCCACCGCCCACCTTCCGAAGACACGATGGAGGTCGAGGGCAAGCCGATGAAGATCCGCGCGACCGTGACGGAAGAATCGCCGACCGTCACCACCTTCAAGCTCGAAGCGGGGGCCGAGGGTCAGATGATGGTGGTGGAGGAAGGGAGGTCCACCAGGCAGAAGTGATGGTTAGTGGCATGTACGCGCTGAATCACTACCCGGGCGGGCACCCCGCGGGACCCGTCACGTGGCAGCCCATCCGGGTGCTCGCGCGCTGCCATGGGGCTCAGACCCCGATCGCGTCATGCGCTTCGAACGCGAGGCGAAGACGCGCGGCGGCGGCGCCGTGCAGCAGCCGCAGCGCGCCGACGCATTCGAAGCGGCGAACGACGTCGGCATCATCCAGGGATTCATTGATTGATCGCGAGCGTCCGCAGCTTTACAACGTGCGGTCCACCAGCCGGCGCTGAATGTCCTCCAGCAGTCGCTGTTGCGCCTCGACCGCTGCCGCGATTTGCGCGAGGTCCCGCTCGCGGGTGCTGTCGATCTTTTCATGCAGCGCCGCGATCTGCACTTCCGCGCGGACGTTCACTTCGTAATCGAGCCGCGCATCCGACCGGTCCTTCGCCGCCTGCCGGTTCTGGCTCATCATGATGACCGGCGCCTGCAGCGCGGCGAGGCACGACAGCATCAGGTTCAGCAGGATGAACGGGAACGGATCGAAGGGCCGCGCCAGCCGCTGATTGATCGCCATCCAGACGATCATCGCCGTGAGAAACAGGCCGATGAACGTCCAGCTGCCGCCGAACGCCGCGACGCGATCGGCGAGCCGCTCGCCGATGCTCAACTGCGCGTCGAAGGACCGGTTCGGATCGACCGGCGCCGACCCGCGCCGCAGCAGCGTCGAGAAGATGCGCCGCTCGAGTTCTCCCAGCCGCGCGAACTGCGATTCGAAGTCGGCGACCGAAGGGAGCAGAGTGTTCCCCTGTCCCGTCGCCGCGGCGGCCGCGCCGTGCAGCAGCCGCAGCGCGCCGAGCAGCACCATCGCGCCAACCGTCGCGACGACGAGGTGCGCCACCCAGCCGCCCGGCGCGGTGACGCCGACGCGCTCGAGCAGCCAGCCGCCGACGACCGCGCCGAGCGAGCCGGTGACGAGATTGCCGACCAGACCGAAGTCCCGCTTCGATCCCATCGCCTGCCGCGTCAGCCAGCCGACGAACACGCCGGTTGCAATCCAGACCACGATGTCCATGCGCTGCCTCCTGCGTCACACAGGATACTCAGCGCATGGCGATTGTGGTCACGTGCGCCCGCCTCAACCCCTTCGAGCGCCGTCACCCTGGCCTCGAACACCTTGACAATCGGATTTCGGAGGGTAGGGCGGATGGACGGTTACACGTTCTTTTGCGTCGCGGCCGGGCGCCGCCGCCGCAGGCCCATCGCGGCGAGCCCGACGCCGATGAGCGACAGCGTGGCAGGTTCAGGCACCGAGCGCAGCGCGACGTCGTCGATGGCGAAATTGAGCGCCGTCGACGTCAGCCTGACGGCGTCGAACGCGGCGCCGCTGAACGTGATCGCGCCCTCGGGGAACACGAAACCCGCTGGTATCGCAGCGCCGGCCGTGGTCGAGCCCACCAGCGTGCCGCCAACCCCTCCCAGGTAGGCGCTCAGCGTGAATACGTGAGATGCGTCACCATGCAACGCAAACAGAAGACTGATGGCCTGATGCGGTGCGCTGAAGGTAATGTCCAGGGGACTGATGGTGCCGTTGTTGTCGTGGAGTGTATTCCCGGTGAGGGTGTCGAACGTGGCGGGCACGCCAATGGCGAATGGCGTGTCCGGAGCTGTGAAGGTGGCGGTCACGCCGTCCGACACGATGCTGAACGGAGTCACGGTGCCCACCGCGATGCTGTCAAACGTATATAGGGGCGCTGCGATCAGAGCGCTCGAAGAGAACACGGCCACGCAGACGGCGACCAGGGAAATGCACGCGAAGTTTCTCAATGTTCCTCCCGAAGGGTTGACGGAATCTTTTCTTTGTGCCACATGCGTGCCACCGGTGAAGATTCAAGGCGTCTACCGTGAACACCCGAACGATGTACGCCGTTGCTCGGAAAAAGTGCGCTGCCGCGGCGAGAGAACTCGCGGTCCTGCGGCCTCATCTTCGGCGATCCTGCCTCACGGATGACTAATGTCGCGGTGAGGGCGGTAGTTGCATTCCCCCGGCCATGCGCGTAAAAGGATGCCTTCACTACCGACAGGAGGTCCACATGCGCATCGTCGTTTCCGGCGTCGTCGCAGCTCTTCTGGGCATCTCCATCGTCGTCGCGCAAACCACGCCGCCGAAACCGGGTCCCGAACACAAGCGCCTCGACCGGATGGTGGGACAGTGGAGCTACCAGGGCGAAGCGAAGGCGTCGCCGCTCGGTCCGGGGGGCAAGATCACGGGTTCGGAAACCTGCGAGTGGTTCCAGGGCGGATTCGCGGTCGTCTGCCGGACGAAAGGGACGGGACCGAGAGGGCCGATGACCGGCATGAGCGTCATGTCGTATCAGCCCTCGGAGAAGGCGTACACCTACTACGCGATCTCGAGCCAGGGGGACAACTTCTTCATTCACGGTCAGCTCAGCGGCAACGTCTGGACCTTCGAAGACACCATGGAGGTCGAGGGCAAGCCGATGAAGATCCGCGCGACCGTAACGGAAGAATCGCCGACCGTCACCACCTTCAAGCTCGAAGCGGGCGCCGAGGGGCAGATGATGGTGGTGGAGGAGGGGAGGTCCACCAGGCAGAAGTGACGGCCTGGCGAGTGGCCTGACGCGCTGAATCACTACCCGGGCGGGCACCCCGAGGGACCCGTCACGTGGCAGCCCACCCGGGTGCTCGCGCACTGCCATGGGGCTCAACGGGTCCGTGCGCTCCGCGCCCGGGCGGGCGCCCGCCACGTGCCACCCGCGAGCCCGCTGCGGTAGTGATTCAGCACGTGACAGTGAACGGCTCCTGAAGGAAGACGCCACCTTCTGTTCGCGCCGGGGACCTCGAGATCGTCTCGCGGTCTCCGGCGGCCCGTTGATTCACGCGTGCTGGAGCATCGTCGGAAGCGCCACGCCCTCCTTGTTGACGACCTCGAAGTATTCGTTGCGCGCGCCTGGCCCCAGCGCCGGGTCGAGATAGGCCTGCAGCGCCGGGATCGACTCGGCCTCCCAGACGCACATCGCGTGGCGGCCATCCGGCGTCGGGATCGAGTGGTGCAACGTCAGATGCGCCGGGAGTGACTGGATGCTCTCCTGGGCCCGGGTCCAGGCCGTGACGGGATCGGTGATGGTGTGCTGCACGAGGATGTACATCGCGCCTCCTCTTCGATGGAGTGTGGACCAACCGAACACCCCACCATGCGCTTCGCGCCGGGGCCAGTCAAGGAAATACGCGCGGGTTTCTGATGAGTTCGGGATATCTTCAGCACCCCGACGCCCGCCTTCGCGCTTCGCGCTTCGGCGAGGCAGGCCCCGACGCACCCCGACGCACCCCGACGCACCCTGACGCACCCTGACGCACCCTGACGCACCCCGACGCACCCTGATTCCGGGACCACACCTGTCCCTGCCACCTGCGACCATTGACGCAATGACGACCCCGGACCCCGGACCCCGGAACCGCCGCCGATAGCGCCTTCGGTGCCGACAAAAGTCGCCGGGCCGTCTTCGAAGGCACTCGTGCGGCAGACATCCACGATGCTTCGCCGGCCGGTTTCGAGCGCGACCCGTGACTTGTGTTTGCGCATACGCCAACGGGGCGCACCGGGTCGCGTGTTCGCTTGCGGAGTCCTGGACGTTCTATATCTAAGGACGAGCTTGGCCCGGGCCTTGCTCCGAGCCTCCGCATCCAGCAATGCACGCGAGGCGGTCCTGTAACCGAGAGGGGCGAAGCCTGCTCGATCGGCAGCGTGCAGAAATGCGCAACGCCCCGCGTCATTGACAGACACGAACCCGGGGGCAATAATGCCGCCGTTTCCCAAATACTTCGGGCCCTCACGTCGAGTCTCCTGCCTCGGCTCAGGCTCCCTTTTCCTGCGGACGCGTTGGTGAACGAGCTGGCCGTCGTCCAACCTGCGGGGCCGTTCGCGGCGCGGATCACACGCGCCGGCACGGGGCCGATGTCTCCTGACGTCAACCCGGCCGCGCGCCGTTCGGAGCTGCGATGAATTCGGCGGGCTGGCTCGTTCGCCGCGCGCTGCTCGCGATTGCGCTGATGATCGGGTTCTACGTGCTCGCGTTCGGGATCGCGGGCGCGCTGCTGTGGATCCCGTACGCCGAGTGGGCGTATCTCGGGCGCATCCATCCCAAGATCGCGCTGATGTGCGTGGCGGCGGCCGGCGCCGTCCTCTGGGCCATCGTCCCGCGGCCCGACCGGTTCGAACCTCCCGGTCCGCGTCTCGACGCGTCGCAGTGTCCCGCGCTGTTCGCGATGATCCGCGAGGTCGCGCAGGCGACCGGCCAGGCGCCGCCGGCGGAGGTGTATCTGGTTAATGAGGTGAACGCGTGGGTCTCGCAGCGCGGCGGGATCATGGGCATCGGCAGCCGGCGCGTGATGGGGATCGGCCTGCCGCTCATGCAAGGTGTCTCGCAGCAGGAGCTGAAGGCCATCATCGCCCATGAGTTCGGACACTACTCCTCCGGCGATGTGAGCCTCGGCCCGTGGATCTACAAGACGCGCGCCGCGATCGTGCGCGCCGTCCAGGGGCTCGAGGAAGGATGGCTCAGCCTCCCGTTCCAGTGGTACGGGACGATGTTCATACGGCTGACGCATGCGGTGTCGCGGCAGCAGGAGTTCGTGGCGGACGCGATCGCGGCGCGCGTTGCCGGAGTCGCCGCTGCCGCTTCCGCATTACGGCGGGTGACCGGTGTCGCCGCCGCGCACAGCGCCTTCGTCGGGAACGAGCTGGTGCCGGTGATGCGCGAGGGTTCCTGCCGCCGATCGCATCAGGGTTCGACCTCTATCGCGAGCAGGAACCGATCGCGTCCTTTGCGAAGCGGGTGATCGAGGAGGAGGAGCGCGCGGACCGGAGCGATCCGTTCGACACGCATCCATCGCTCAAGCAGCGCCTGGCCTCGCTGGAGGGCGCCTTCGCCAAGGCCTCTCCCATGGCACAGGCGGACGCGCCTGCTGCCAGCCTGTTACCCGATCTCGAAACGCACGCCGCGGCCGCGGCCCGCGCCGCGTGGGCGCGGCAGACCGTCGAGACGCTGAAGCCGCTGGAGTGGTCCGCGATCGGCGAGGCGGTCTATGTCCCGCAGTGGCGCGCCATGGCGAAGCACTTCCACAAGTGGCTGTCGGCGTTCACGCCTGAGACGCTGCCTTCGAGTAAGGATGCTCTGATCCGTGCGGGAGGGAGTCTCGCCAATCCCGGCGAAGAGGGGATCACCGACGAGGAACGCCTCGGCCGCGCCGT
>DASWVN010000118.1:0-2917 GCA_036401215.1 Vicinamibacterales bacterium
CCTCGAGTTCCGCCAGGCGCGCGCTGTGCTTCATCCCGAGTGCGATCGCCTCTTCGAGCGTCAGCGGATCCTGCGCCGCCGCCTGCGTCGCCACCAGGCACGCGGCCAGCACACCGAGCGTCTGTCTGACCAGAATTGCTCTCTGCATCTGCTTACCGTCGACTCTCCGCTTTGCTGAGCATGGCAATGAACACATCCTCCAGCGAGGCTCCGATCTGGCGGACGCTCGTGACGGGGATCCCCTCCCGCCTCAGGCCCGCGTCGAGCGCCGCCGTCGAAGCCCCGGGCTCGTGGACCGTTACATGCGCGCGATCCCCGAACCCCTGCGCGTCGGCCACCCCCGGCAGGCGGCGCAGCGCCTCGAGCGGTGGACGCGGCGTCGCGGCGATCACCTCGTACAACCGTCCCGACAGCGACGTCTGCAGCACCGCCGGACGGTCCACCGCGAGCCGCCGTCCTTCGTGCAGGAGCAGCACGCGGCCGCAGCGCTCCGCTTCGTCGAGATACGGCGTCGCCATGAGGATCGTCAACCCGCGGGACAGGAACTCCGACAGCAGCTTCCAGAACTCGCGCCGCGCGACCGGATCCACGCCCGTCGTCGGCTCGTCGAGGATCAGCAGGTCCGGCTCGTGAACCAGCGTGCAGGCGAGCGCGAGCTTCTGCTTCATGCCTCCCGACAGCTGGTCGGCGCGGCGCGCGCGGAACGGCGTGAGCCGCGTCAGATCGAGCAGCCGGTCGCGCGCGGCACGGTAGTCGCGGATGCCGTGGATCTCGGCAAAGAAGGCGATGTTCTCGTCGATCGTGAGATCGCCATACAGCGAGAACCGCTGCGAGAGGTAGCCGACGCTTCCGGTGATCCGCCGGTGATCCTTGACAGGATCGTGGCCCAGCACCGACACCGCCCCACTGTCGGCTCGCAGCAATCCGCACGCGAGTCGGATCGCCGTCGTCTTGCCGGCGCCATCGGGACCGATGACGCCGAACATCTCGCCGCGCTCGACGGCGAACGAGAGCCCGTCGAGTGCCTTGATCGCACCATACGCCTTCGTCACGTTCGAGAACTCGAGGGCTGGCATCGTCTTTCGTCCTTCACTGGCGCGACTGAAGCCGCGCCCCACGGAACGCCGCGGACTCGAGCCGCGCCTTACGAACCGGGCGGGCCGTCCGCGGCTCCGAGTTCCGCCTCCACGGGCATGCCCGGCTTCAGAATGCCCTCCGTGTTGTCCACGCTGACCTTGATCCGGTACACGAGCTTCGATCGTTCCTCGGCCGTCTGGACGTTGCGGGGCGTGAACTCGGCCCGTGGCGAGATATAGGTGATCGACCCGGCGAGCCGATCACCGGCGTCGGTGACGAGCGTGGCCGGCTGGCCGAGGCGAAGCTGCGGCACGAGCGGCTCGTCGACGTAGACGTTCGCCCACGCGTGGTCCAGATCGGAGACGACCGCGATCGGCGTGCGAGGCGCGACGGTCTCGCCCAGGTCCACGAGCTTCGACGTGATCGTGCCGCTCACGGGCGATCTCACTGTCGCATCGTCGAGGCTTTTCTCGAGCGTCGCGATGTGCGCATCGGCCGCGGCGACTCGGGCCTCGGCGGCCGCGATCTCTTCGCGCCTGGATCCTGCACGGAGACGGGACACGACCTCATCGGCGGCACGGACCCGCTCGCGCGCGGCGTTCACGCGCGCGGTCGCCACCGCCACGCGGGTCGCGGCATCGTCGCGCTGCTTGCGCGATCCGGCATTCACTTTCAGCAGCGCCTCGAAGCGCTGCAGGTCCTTCGACGCGGCGTCCAACTCGGCTTCGGCCGCCGCGACCTCGGCGCGCGCCGAATCCGCCTGCGCACGCGCCTGACGGATGTCCTCGGTCCGGGCCCCGGCCCTGACAAGACGCAACTGCGCGGCTGCGCCGTCCCGCTCGGCGCGGGCGCGGCGGAGCGCGAGGTCGAGGTCCGCGGTGTCGAGCCGCGCGAGGACGTCACCCGCGGTGACCCGTCGGCCTTCGTCGGCCAGCATCTCGATCACCCGCCCGCCCACTTCGGCGGCAACGCGCACCTCCGTCGCTTCGACGTATCCGGACGCACGGGGTGCCCTCTGGTCAGCCCCGCCGCACGCTGCGAAGAAGATCATGCCGATGAGGATCGGAGCGACACGTTTCATGAAGGCTGTCCTTCGAGGCTGAGCAGCGCCACGCGCTGGACGTGGGCGATGACCTGTTCGGTGGTGAGATCGGCGCCGGCGGCGAGCGGCTTCGGCGCCTTGCGGCGGAACGCGCTGCTCGCGAAGAACAGGAGCAGCGGACCGACGATCCCCAGTTGCACGAGGAGCGGATTGGCCGGCACGAACCGCCTGGCGGCCACGCCGTCCTTCAACGCACTGGCGACCTGCTGCAGGATCCCGCCAATGATGACCATCGTCGGCTTGTCGACATGCGCCGCCCCTTCGGCGATCTCGCGCAGCCAGATCGGTGGAAAATGCGGCCGCGCCTCGGCCTCGCGCGCGATGGCCTCGACGAGGGCGCGGATGCGCTCTTCGGGCGAGGCGCCCGGCCTGGTGGTTTCCGCGACCCGCGTGGCGACCGCCTGGAACATGTCGCGGAGGATCTCGGCGTACAGCCCCGCCTTGCTCTTGAAGTGGTAGTAGAGCATCGCCTTGTTGACCCGTGCGGCCTCGGCGATGCGATCGACGTTCGCCCCGGCGAAGCCCCGCGCGGCGAACTCCTTCGCCCCGGCGGCAAACAACCGCTCCCGCGTGCCGGGCCCGCCCGCCCGTTTCCGCCGCCCGCCCTTCGCCATAACTAACTAGATAGTTAATACAACGGGCCGGTTGGTTGTCAAGGGAGCGGGAATGGGGGATGGAGACTCGGGACTCGGGATTCGGGGCTTGGGCCTTGGGCCTTGGGCCTTAGGCCTTGGGGCT
>DASWVN010000119.1:0-11418 GCA_036401215.1 Vicinamibacterales bacterium
CGCCCTGGACGACGTAGCGGAGCATCGGGAGCGGGAATCCGGCGACGGCGCCGCTGTGGACGATGCCCTGGCCGGCGCCCGCGTTCGCGAGGTTCGAATCCGCTTCCTTGTCGTCGGTGGCCTCGACCCGCAGCAGCAGGAAGTAGGTCCCGTCCACGCTCGTCGGGAGACGCGCGACGTCGGGGCCGGGAAGCGTCATGCGCCCGACCGGCGGCAGAAAGACGTTGAAGCGATCGAGCGGCGTGTAGCGCCGCTGGAGCCCGCGCTGATCCGGCGGCAGCGAGGCCTCCGGCAACAGGTCCTGCGGCGTGGGCAGTTCCTCGCCTGGCAGGACCACCTCCCAGCGGCCGCGGAGCCGACCCGTGCCCGTGTAGGTGATCTGGGCGCTGACCGGCGGCGGGGACTCTCCGGCCGGCAGAAACAGCACGGGCTCGTCGGCGGCAAACCCGAGGCGGACGTCGAGCAGCGCCAGCGGCACGCGCGCGCCGCCGCCCGCGAGGCGGCACGTGACGGCCACGTACTCGTCGGGTCCGCCGCCCGGGCTGACGAACCGCCGCACGTAGAAGAACGCCGACGCGGCTCCCGCTTCGGCCGCTTGATACGCGCGGCGCGAGACCGACGGCGGGATCGACATGATGTCGGTGAACCGGCGGCCGTCGCGCACCGAGCGATCGAACCGCAGCGGCAGGCTTCCGAAGATCGTCGCCGGATTGCACTTGAACCCGATGTCGGGCGCCGCCGGTATCAACTCTCCGCACCAGAGCGCTTCGGCAGGCTGCCGGCCGTTCAGGCCGCCGAAGGTGAGGAACACGGTCGTGGCGCCCTGCGTGTTCACGTTGACGCCGGTCGGATCGACCCTGATGCCCTGCGCGGCGGCGGCACGGGGAACGATCAGCACGAGAGCAGCAAGCAGAAGGATGCGCATCATCAGAAAACCCGCAGGTTGAAGCCGGTGTTGAGCGTCCAGTTGCTCCGGCGCTCGTCGACGCCGAACAGCAGCTGCAGCGCCAGCGACGACTGGCGTGCGGCGCGCACGTACAACTGACCGCTCAGCACGCGTGGATTCGAGGGCACGAACGCCACCGTCCGCGAGAACTGCAGGTGCATCTCGGTCGCGATGGACTCGCCGGCGCCGTCGCGATCGCGCATGCCGATCCGCGAGAGCGCACCGGTGAGGAGGCTGTGCGTGGCCATCTGCCACGTGCCGGAGAAGGCCACACGCTTCGTGAGATCGATCTGCGTGAACTCGCGGTTCTCGGCCTTGTCGAACCCGAGTTCCAGATCCAGGTCGAGCCCGGGCCGCGGCGTCGCGCCGGCGGTGATCGTGTTCGCCATGTTGAACAGGTCCGAGAGCGTCCGCCCGATCTGCCGGTTGTCCTGGAGCGACCTGTCGAACCGATACCCGCCGCGCCACGTCGTCGTGCGCCACTCGATGCCCGCGGCATGTTGCGTGCTGACCTGGTCGGGCACGTGCGACTCGTTGAAGCCGCCGTCGATCGGCACTCCCGCGCCGAACTGATGCGTGCGATCGAGCGTGTAGGTGGCGAGCGGCGACCACGATGGCGCGCCGAAACCCATCACGGGCACCGTGACTGTCGCAGCGGCCCGGCGCGTCTTCGTCGTCAGGATCGACGGGATGTCTGCGAGATTGTCGCGATCCCACGAGTAGGAGAGCTGCGTGGTCAGTTGCCCGGCCGACCCGGTCAGCTCCACGGCGTTCTGCAGGAAGTCGGCGCGGATCGGCGCGGCGACGCTGCGGTAGAGCGGTTCCACCCGCTCGTGCCGGAACGTCAGGCCGAGGTTCACCGGCGCGGCGGTTGTCGCGCGGGCGTTCTGCACGAGCATCGCCGTGGCGTCGAGATACTGCGCGGCGCGATTCACACGCTGAACGGCCACAACCTCGAGCCCGCCCGCGAGCAGCGGGTCGAACGGGTTGTGGAAGGCGCTGCGGCTGTAGCCGGCATCCACCCTGAAGCGCTGGGCGGGATCCGACGCCTGCACCCGCACGCTTCCCCCACGGCTCCGCTCGGCGTCGTTGATCACCCCCTGGTTGAACCCGGCGACCGGCAGGACCGAGCCGTCCAGATACATCGCTTCGATGCGCAGCCCGCCCGGACGATCGGGGATGGCTTCGATGCCCAGGGACGCCGACGCGACCTGGTGATTGCGGTCGTTGAGGCCGAACAGGTTGCCGAATCCAGCAATCGCGGATCCATTCACCGCGGCGACCGTCAGATCGATGGCTCTCGCGGGGCGGACGCTGATCACAGGACCACGGCTGCCGAACGTCTGTGCGAGGTGTCGATGACGTCCGATCGCCACGTGCCCCAGCGCGAGATCCACCCGGTCGTTGCCGGTCTCGACGAGATAGCTCGCGAGATCGACGAGCGGCGCGTCCTCACCTTTCTCGCCGAAGCGCACCGCCTGTTCGCGCGTGTTGACGCCGAGCACGCCCGCATCGGTGCGCAGTCCCCATCCGCCTCGCCGGAGCGAGGAGCGCAGCGCCGCGGTGACGGCAAAATCCTGAAACTGCCCGCGCGGCGGCAGATTGCTGACGGGCGCGTGGCGCTCGAGGATCTGCCCGGCGTTCGTCACATCGAGCTGCGGTCCAACGCTCGCCTGCTCGAAGCCGCGCGGCGTCAGGACGCGCAGTCGCGTGCGCCCTATTTCCTGCCAGGCGTTGCCCTCGGTCACCGAGTAGACGACCAGGTCGTGTTCGCCGGAAGGAAGGCGCATGCTGCCGGGCGTGAGTGTCAGCGTCTCGGGGCTCACGTCGAAGAGTCCCGTCCAGTCGGTATCACCGACCAGCACCGCGAGCCTGACGGCATCTGGCGGAAGCCCTTCCGTCAGCCGTATGGAGATTGGTGTGTCGCCCGGCAGCCACGCGCCCTCGACAAAACTGGTCGAGATGCCGTTCACGGCAGACGAGGCTTCGGACTGCGCGGCTGCCGGCCGGGGCAATAGAAGGACGGTTGCGGCGACGGCCAGGACGCCCCCAAGCGGGCGCCACCAGCCCGCCGTAGCGCTAATGGGATTCATCGAGAACTCCGGGTGCACCATGTGCTCAGTTGCCCCGGAGTGTGCGCGGAGCGCGGCCCGAAGACCATGGAGAGCAGCTCAGGAACTGCTGAAAAGGAGATCTGAAGATCTAAACGCCTGCCAGCAAAGAACTTGCGCGAGTAGATGAATCTGGCTGCGGCGGCATCTGGGCGATGGATGGTTGGCCAGCTGTACCGGAGCGCCGTATAATGCGCCCGGTCCCCTCTCGTCCCTACCGCTGATGCCCCAACCCGTCTTCCGTTTCGGCCCCTACGACCTGGATCCCGATAACGGCGAACTGAAACGCGATGGCCGGCTGGTCAGGCTGCAGCCGCAGCCTTTCAAGGTGTTGCTCCACCTGTTGCGGAGTCCGGGCGAGGTCGTCTCGCGCGAGGAACTCCAGCGCGAGCTGTGGGGCGGCGACACCTTCGTCGACTTCGAGCAGGGCCTCAACACGTGCGTGCGGCAGATCCGGGCGGCCCTGCGCGACAGCGCCGACGCGCCGCGCTACGTCCAGACGCTGCAGCGCCGAGGCTATCGATTCGTCGCGCCGGTGCAGATCGTTGCGCGCGAATTGACGCCAGCTCCGCCCGTCACGGCCCCCGGCGCTCCGGATTCCGAGACGGTCACTGCAGTGAGCGACCCCCACATCCCGGAGGGACCGGCGACGAGGCGCCCAGGGACCGGCGGACGTCGCGCGAAAGCGATCCTGTCCATTGCGGCGGCTATAGTGCTCGTGAGCGCGGCTGCCCTTCTCGCGGGTGTGCTGTTCGACCGCATCCCGTTCGCGTCGCCGCCGGGCATCCGCTCGATCGCGGTGTTGCCGCTGGCGAATCTGTCCGCGGATGCCGACCTGGAATTCATGGCCGACGGACTGACAGAGGCGCTGATCGCGGACCTCGCGCGCATCAAAGCCTTGCGCGTGATCTCCCGGACGTCCGCGATGCAGTACAAGAACACACGCAAGCGGGTCTCGGAGATCGCGCAGGAACTTCGGGTGGATGCGGTGATCGAAGGATCGGTGGCCGTGTCAGGCACGCGGATCCGGTTGACGGCGCAGCTGGTCGACGCGAAGGACGATCGGCCGATCTGGTCCGCCAGCTACGAGCGCGATCTGCAGGACGCCCTGGTGCTCCAGCGCGAACTCGCCCGGAAAGTCGCCTCGGAGATTCGCGTCCGGATCACGCCGTCGGAAGAGAAGCGGCTTGCGGAAGCCGGCGCGCTGAACCCCGACGCGTACCGCGCCTACCTGCGTGGACGGTATCTCTGGAACAGGCGGACGACCGCGTCGCTCCTGTCGGCACTGAAGGATTTCGAACGGGCGATCGAGCTCGATCCCGATTTCGCGGCCGCCCATAGCGCGATCGCCGAAACGTATGCGCTGCTGGGCGACGACGAATTCCCGGCGATCCCTCCGCAGGACGCGCTGGCCCGAACGACGGAGGCTGCGCGGCGGGCGCTCGCGCTCGATGACGGCCAGGCGACCGCCTGGGCGGCGCTTGGAGTCGTCGAGTACATGATCGCGTGGGACTGGCCCGCGGCCGAGGCGCACTTCGAGCGTGCCTTGCTCGTCGCGCCCGGCGACGCGACGGCGCATCAGTGGTACGCGTGGTTCCTGATCACGCAGGCGCGCTTCGACGAAGCGGCCTCCGCCATGGCGGTCGCGCAGGATCTGAACCCGCTGTCGCCGATCATTCTCACCGACAGGGGGTACCCGGCGTATTTCGCGGGCCGCTACGACGAAGCCATTCAGCGCTTCCAGGCGGCGTTGGCGCAGGATGCGAACTTCGTGCAGGCGCACGTCGGGCTTGGACGCGCCTACGCGCAGAAGGGCGCGTTCGACGAATCGATCCGCGCGTTCGAACGCGCGACGCTGCTGACCGACCGGGCGCCCGCCCCGCTTACGTACCTCGCACGTTCGCTCGCCTTCGCCGGCCGCGAGGCGGAGGCGCGCGAGATCCTTGCCGAACTGCAGCGCCGCGCCGCCAGCGAGTACGTGCCGCCGGTCGTCTACGCGTGGATTCACACGGCGCTGGGAGAAGAGGAGAAGGCGCTCGACTGGCTCGAGATCGCGCTCGACGCGCGATCGCCGACCGCGCCGCTGTTCCTCGTCGTCCCGGAGCTGCAGCCGCTTCATGGACATCCGCGGTTCGAGGCGCTCGTCGAGAGTTTGCAGACCGAGCAGCTGCGCTGAGACTCCGAATTACAACTGCCCCCTCCAGAACACCCGCCCCGCCTCTGACAGCCGCAGCCGCCCCGAACCCGGATCCAGCCGATACGTCGTCACCGCGCAGTTCGGCATCGGCTCCGTGTTGAACCGCCGGTCCGCCTCCTCGTACGTCCAGCCCTCGAGCACGTAGCGCGCGCACCAGATCGTGCCGGCGTGCGACACGATCAGCACGCGCTTGCCCGCCATCGTCCGCGCCACGCGTTGCAGGAACGCGTAGACCCGCTCGCACACCTGCGCCAGGCTTTCGCCGCCGGGGGGACGCGCGAAGAAGGGGCCGAACGTCGCCCAGTAGTCCCGCAGCCAGGGGAACGCCGCTGACGCCTCCGCGTCGGTCATGTCATAGGTGTGGCCGCCGTCGCGCTCGCGGATGAAGAGATGATGGCGGACGGCCATCCGCGCGCGCTCCTCGTCGGTATACGCCGAGAGCAGCCCCGCCGTCGTCTCGATCGTCCGCCGGTAACCGGAGTGGAAGACGTAGTCGAAGCTCCCGAGCTGCTCCCGCATCGCGCGGCCGGTGGCGATGGCCTGCCGGTGCCCTTCCTCCGTCAGCGCGATCAGGTGATCCGGGATCCCCTTCACCGCTTTCCGCGACTCGTCGTCCAGATAGAAGCTGTTGCGCTTCTTGACGATGTTGCGTTCGGATTGACCGTGGCGGACGAGGACGAGCAGGGCAGGGCGGTTCATGACTCCAATCAGAGCATGAGTGCGTGACAGGTGTGGTCACACGCCGTTGCAGAATCTGCCACCGTTGCGCCTCGCCCAGGACGATGGCATCGTCGTCTAGCTGCTGGGGCTCTACGTGCTGAATCACTACCGGGGGCGGGCACCCGCCACGTGCCACCCGCGAGCCCGCTGCGGTAGTGGTTCAGCACGTGCACGTCACTCGCTGATCGCGGGGCTGTCTAGCCGCTGGGGCTGTCCGCGCTGAATCACTACCGGGGCGGGCACCCACGCGGGTCCCGTCACGTGGCAGCCCACCCGGGTGCTCGCGCGCTGCCATGGGGCTCAACGGGTCCGCGCGCTCCGCGCCCGGGCGGGCGCCCGCCACGTGCCACCCGCGAGCCCGCTGCGGTAGTGATTCAGCACGTGCACGTCACTAGCAATGAGGACATGATCCGAAGGACTGAAGTTGACGATGCCCAGGCGCACCACCTTGATCCTCGACGAAGGGCTGATCGAAAGGGCCATGGCACTGACGGGACTGAAGGAGAAGACTGCCGTCGTTCATGCCGGGCTGCGTGCGCTGATCGTGCAGCACAGCGCAAGAAAGCTGGCAGCGCTCGGCAGCTCGGACCCAGGCGCCCGCGCGCCTCGCAGACGGCGGTCGTCACGGACGAAGAAATGATCCTCGTCGACACCTCGATGTGGATCGACCACTTCAGAAGCACGCTGCCAGCACTCGTCCGGCTGCTCGAGGACGGCGAAGTCATCCTAACCGGCTGGAACGACCGGCAGGACGACGGAGTGCTTCCAAGCGGCACCTCCACCGCACCTGAGCCGCGCACCTGCCAATCGACCCTGATATGTCGATAAAACTTGATTTCGTGGACATACCGCTGCGATCGCGTCGACGCCATCGACAGGCTAGCCCAGCAGTTCCGGGCCCGACTGACGGTCGGCCCGGACGTCTGGAAGTCAGGTACGTCGCGATCGCCTGCCGGTGCCCTTCCTCCGGGCGGGCGGCGTACCGTAGAGAATTTCGTACAAGCGATCCAGTTCGGCGACCGTTTCGCGGTGATAGATCAGCATCCGTGCGCGGAGCTTCCAGTACTCAGCTTCGACCAGTGCCATGACGGCAGCCACAGTCTTGGGTTCCTGGTTAGAAGAAGGGATTGGTGGGCGGGCCCGCTCCTCGGCGTGAGTTTTCTCCCGCGAGTCCTCATCCATTGGCATCGGTTTTATCACCTCACTCGGGTGCAGAGTCGAGTCACGCGATAGGCGGGGCTGCGGAGACGACGCTACCATCGTCCGCCCCGTGCCGCAACAGTTTCCAGGATGAGAGATTCAGGCAGGCTCCACAGGCCTGAGGGGTGTGCGCAGCGTCCGCCACGCGAAGAACATCGCGGCGACGATCACCGCGCCGAACGTGACCGCGAATTCCTCCGCCGTGGCATGGGACAACAGCCACAGCACCACCACGCACGCGACCGCCGTTACCAGGGACCCGCCTGGAAGCTCGAAGGGACGTCCCCCCGCCTGCACGTTGCGGCGGCGCAGCTCGATCGCGGCCAGGCACGCCAACAGGTAGCCGACGAGGATCGCGACGTTGGAGACGGCCGCCAGAATTCCGAAGCTCCCTCTGGCCGCCAGGGTCCAGACCATGAGGGCGTGGACGATGATCGCGATCCACGGTGTGCGGAATCGCGGATGCAGCCGCGCGAGTGGCGCGGGCAGCAGCCCGTCGCGAGCGAACGCATACAGGCTGCGCGGCGAGCCGAGCGCGTCGCCGCTCAGGAATCCAAGCATCGACACGATGCCGCCCACCAGCACGAGAGTGCCGCCAACGGGCCCGAGGATGCGCCCCGCGGTCTCGGCGAGCGGCGCGTCGGCAAACGTTGGGAGCTCTGGACCGAGGACGGCGTGAGCCACCAGCTGCAGCAGCAGGTACAGCAGCGTCGTGATGCCAAGAGCCAGGAACACCGCGCGTGGCACGGTGCGGGCGGGATCGCGCACTTCGCCGCTCGGTATGAGCGCGACCTCGATGCCCACGAAGACGAAGATCAGGGTCAGCGATGCCGTCCCGATCCGGTCGGGCGAGACCCACTCAATCGCGAGGTGTTCCGGCCTGACCCACGCAAGCCCGGCGACGATCAGCAGGAGCAGCGGCAGCCATGCGCGTCCGTTTCACTTCGTCTCTCTGTGGCTACCGTGGCCCGCCACTGCCACGCCCGCGGCCGCCCGCAGGCGCGCTCGGGATCACGTAGTCCCTCGGCGGCTCCACGCCAAGCAGGTGCCGGACGAAGTAATCCCACCGCCGCCGCATCACGTAGTTCCCCGCCGCCCCGAAGCCGTGTCCGGCGTTCGGGATCATCAACATGTCGAACTCCTTGTTCGCCTTGATCAGCGCGTCGGCCAGGATGTAGGTGTTGTAGGGCGGCACGTTGTTGTCCATCGTCCCGTGGATCAGGAGCAGCTTTCCCTTCAGACCGGCGGCCTGCGTCTGCGTCGCTTCGATCGTGTAGTTGTCGGTGCCGTCCGGATTCTTCACCAGCGGACCCTGATAGCGTTCGCCCCAGTCATCCTCATACTGCCGCTGGTCGTGATTGCCGGACTCGGCGATCCCGACCTTGAAGAAGTCGTTGTAGGGCGCGCGCAGCAGCGCGTCGGCGGTAATGAAGCCGCCCCCCGAGTGTCCCCACATGGCGGTGCGCTCGATGTCGATCCAGGGATACTTCTGTGCCAGCTCCTTCATTCCGGCGATCTGGTCCGGGATCGTGTTGTGGCGGCCCATCGCGCCGTAGTACGCGTCGGTGAAGGCCTTCGAGCGGTTCGGCGTCCCGGTCCCGTCGATGCTCACGACGACGAAGCCGAGTTCGGCGAGGGCCTGACGGTCGCCGCGCGCGGCGCTGAACGCCCGCGAGCCGACGCTGCCCGACTGCGGACCCGGATACGCCTGGTTGATGATCGGATACTTCTTCGTCTCGTCGAAGTTCGTCGGACGGAAGAGCAGTCCATAGATGTCCCACTTGCCGTCCGCCGACTTCATCTTGATCTGCATCGGCGGCTTCCAGCCGGTGGCCAGGAGCTTCGAGATGTCGGCCTTCTCGAGCGGCATGATCAGTTCGCCGGTCTTCGCATCGCGGAGCGTCGTCTCGGGCGCCACGTCCGGTTGCGAGAAGGTATCGACGACGTACTTGCCGTCGGGTGAGAGCTGGACGGAGTGCGTCCCGTTGTCGGGCGTGAGCGAGACGTTGTTCTTGCCGTCGAGGCCGACCCGATACAGGTGCGAGTAGTAGGGGTCCTGGCCCTTCTCCTTGCCGACCGCTTCGTACCACATCGTCCGCGTCGGATGATCGATCCGGACGACGCGTGTGACCATGCCGGGGCCATCGGTGATCTTGTTCTTCAGGTTCCCGGACTGGAGATCAAAAAGGTACATCTGCGCGTAGCCGTCGCGCTGCGAGTACCACAGGACTTCGTTCGTGTCCCAGAAGATCTGCCACTGCACGCGCGTCTGCACGTGCGTCTCCTCCGTCTCGGTGAAGAGCGTCCGGACTTCGCCGGTGGCCGTGTCGGCGACCTTGGCGGTGGACCACTTGTGGTGGCGATCCGTGGACACGAATCCGAGCTTCGATCCGTCGGGGCTCCACAGGTACTCGCCCATATCGATGTTGTCCTCCGACATGGCGCGGTGGAAATCGGGATTCATCTTCAGCCGCGTCATCTTCCCGGTGTCGACGTCGATGACGACGCGGTGGATCATCGCGACGTCGGGATCACCCGGGAGCGGATACGTCCAGGCGCGCAGTTCCGGGTGACCGCCGTCCACGGGCGTCCGCACGAGATACATGCCGCCGACCTTGCGTTCGTCCTGCTGCTGGGTCGCGATCTTCTTGCTGTCCGGCGACCACGACAACGCCGCCGCGGCGCTCGTCGTCCAGCCGGCGTTGCTGGTCGCATAGCCGAAGTTCTTCTCGCCGTCCGTGGTCAGCTGCCGTTCCTGGCCGGTGGCGATGTCGTGCACCCACAGGTTCCAGTCGCAGATGTAGACGGCCTTCTTGCCGTCGGGAGAGATCGACGGGATCGGGGGACTGGTCATCCCGGTCACGTTCGGTCCGCAGGTGCGGGTGATCTCGAGGCCGCCACCGCGTCCCCCGGCGCCGCGTCCGCCGCGTCCCCCGCGTCCGCGGGCACCAGCCGATGGCTGTCCGCCGGGCGGGGGCGTGGCGACGACTTCACGCGTCCGGCTGACCGGGTCGATGAGGACGTTCTCCGTCCCGGATCCGGTGTCGCGGCTGTACCAGAAACGTCCGTCCGGGAGCCAGTTCGCGGTCACGGTGTCGTTCAGGACGAGGCCGTTGAGGGCCGGCGCCAGCATGCGGACCGCCCGGTCGTAGTCGGCGGTCGTGAGCGCGCGCTGCTCCTGGGCGAGGGGGACGGCAGTCGCCGCGATCAGGGCGATACCGAGGACGACGGTGGTCGGACGAATCATCGATGCT
This sequence comes from Vicinamibacterales bacterium, assembly GCA_036401215.1. Lineage (GTDB taxonomy): Bacteria > Acidobacteriota > Vicinamibacteria > Vicinamibacterales > 2-12-FULL-66-21 > JACDCA01. Next base: position 10,429 of record DASWVN010000119.1, read on the forward strand.
CCTGAGACGAAATGAGGGTGAGGAGATAGTAGGCAAGACGGTGCCTGCGGGGCAACCCTCGACTTTGGAGGCCGGTTCGTCGGCCAAATCGCCGTCCCGGAAAAAGTGCAGGGCGCGGAACTATTCGATTCCAACTATAGTCTAAGACGAATACGATGCGCCGACTGACGCGTGACCCTGCCGACCTCATCCCGCTCAAACACTCCACCTACCAGGTGCTGCTCGCCCTGGGCGACGGCGAGGCCATGCACGGCTACGCCATCATGCAGGCGGTCTCGGCCATGACGGATGGCCGTGAGGCGATCCTGCCCGGCACGCTCTACGCCGCGCTCGCGAGGATGGTGGACGAAGGCCTGGTCACCGAATCGACGCCGAAGGAGGACGCGAGCGGCGGGCCAGCGCGGCGGTATTACCAGCTCACCAAATTCGGCCGCGCGGTCGCGCGCGCGGAATCCGAACGGCTGGGTGCGCTCCTCGAGGTCGCCCGCGCGCAGAAGCTGTTCGGAGGCCCGAAGTGACGCGCCTCTATCGGCTGGCGCTGCGCGCCTTCCCCCGCCGTCACCGTGATCTCTATGCGGTAGAGATGATCGATGCCTTCAACCGCGAATTCGCCGCCCGCCGCGGACGAGCCCGCCTGTCCTTCGTGTTCGCCGCCTGTCTGAACGCGATCGGCACCGGCCTCGTCGAGCGGCAGCGCCAGCGCCGGATTCATAAGTCCCCCGCGTTTTCCGTGCTCGATTTCACGCTGGCCTGGCGCATGCTGCGCCGCTATCCGGGCCTGAGCCTCGTCAGCGTGCTCGGTATGTCGGTCGGCATCACGATCGCCGCCGGCGCCTTCACGGGCGTCTCGATGATGATGGGCACGACGCTGCCGCTGCCCGAGGGGGATCGCCTGGTCTCGCTCGTGAACTGGGACGCCTCGAGCAGCAATCGCGAGTTGCGCCTGCTCTACGACCTCGAGGCGTGGCGTGACGCGACGTCCATCGAGGA
>DASWVN010000120.1:0-45856 GCA_036401215.1 Vicinamibacterales bacterium
GGTCCGCGAGGGGATCAGAGCTGATGTGCGTGTGGCCGAGATTGCGGACCGGCCGGACTGCCGTATACTGACGCCCCCGCGCGGCCGGAGCCCCGGGCCGCGCGATGACGCAGGGCGCGGCTTCATGCCGCGCCGGCGTTCCCGGTGGGCTGAGGCGAGAAACGACATGCGCGAAAAGAATCCGGACCAGATGTCATCGGAGCCGTTCGAGTTCGTCACGTCCAAGCATCAGGCCGCTCAGGAACGTTCGGCCGCGGGTAACGAAAAGCCCGGCGGGGGAGAGAAGGGTGGCGAAGGTTCCGAAGGCGGTGATGGGGAGCGGGGCGGAGAGGGCTCGGAAGGCAGTGATGGGGAACGGGGTGGTGAGGGCTCCGAAGGTGGCGGCGGCGAACGGGGTGGTGAGGGTTCTGAAGGTGGTGGAGGGGAACGCGGCGGCGAGGGTTCGGAAGGCGGCGGCCGCAACGTCTGACCTTCGATCCGGAGGAGAGTTCGGTGCTCACCGACACGGGGTTCTTTCGATCGACCAGTACGGCGCTGTCAGAGATTCTTGCGCCGTTCGATCCCGCTGAGTTCAGAGCCTCGGTCTGGGGCCGGAGACCGCTCGTCGTTCCCGGCCCCGATACGAAGTTCGCTGCGCTGTTTTCCTTCGGCTCCCTGAATCGAATCCTCAACCAGTCATCGTTTCCGCATCCGACGACCAAGCTGAACAAGGACGGCCGGACGCTCCATGCCTCGAGTCCAGCGGGTCTGATTCGGCACGTGAAGGATGGCGCCACGCTCGTCCTCGAGAATGCGGAGCGATACGATGTCACCGTCGCGGGGTTTCTCGATCGCCTCTCGTCCGAGCTTTGCTTCTCGACCCGCGCCAACGTCTACTTTTCACAGCCACGGCAACAGGGCTACCAGAATCATTACGACACGCACGACTTCTTCATCCTCCAGGTCGAGGGTGAAAAGGAGTGGTTCATTTTCTCTGCGACCGTTGAGGAGCCGCTCTTCGTTCAGAAGCATCACGGAATGACGCCTCCGCCACAGAGCGAACTCGTGATGCGGTGCACGCTGAGGAAAGGAGACGTGCTGTACGTCCCGAAGGGGATGTGGCACTATGCCTGCGCGACCGAGCAGCCCTCCGTCCACCTGACGATCGCACTGTTCCAGCGCACCGGAATCGACTTCCTGACGTGGCTGGTGGACGAGCTTCGCGACGACGTGACGTTCAGGCGACGGTTTCCTTTGGTGACGCGTGAAGAGCTGCCGTCCGAACGGGATGCCCCGCATCCCTTCAGCGCGCACGTCGAGGCACTCGCGACGGCTCTGACGACCCGGCTGCGGGACCACACGTTGGCCGAGCGCTACACGCAGTTCGTGTTCGCCTCGCTTCCGCGCCACCAGTCCTTCGGGTTTCCCGGCCAGGTCTACGAACTCGACCTGTCGCCTTCGACCACGCTGGCGGTGACCCATCGAGCGTTCTTGAAGCAGCGTGACGGCTCGACGGTCTCCTACACGGGCTATGCGAGAGTGCTGCGGTTCGACGCCAGCCTCGAGCGAGTGGTGGACCAGATCTTCGCCAGCGAGTGCGTTTCTGGAGACGCGCTGCGCACCTCGAATCCGGCTATCACGGAAGAAACGGTCCTTGCGGTCCTGAAGCTACTCGCGACACACGGGTTCGTCGTGCCGCATCCCTCCAGTGCGTGAGTTCTGTTCCACGGTGTCGATGCAGGGTGTCGAGCCGCTCGCTGGCTCGGCGATGCCCGCGCGCCGCATGCTGTTCATCACCTGGCCGAAGACTCTCTGGGTCAGACGCGAGCTCGAGGCCAGAGAGTTTCCCCAGTCGCTCCGCTCCTACCTGCGTCACGCGCAGCATCAACTCGACGTCGTGCCGCAACTCGCGCATCGATCAGGCCTCCCGCCGGAGCGGCACTCGATTCTGCTGATGCCCGACAACGTCGTCGTGCCCGATGTCGACCGGGCCGACATCGAGCCAGTTGCGCGCGCGTTGATCGAAGGGACCTCACCCCGGCCGTACGAAGCCTTGCCGGTCGGCGTGCCGAGCCTCTTCGTCTGCACTCACGGACAACGCGACCGGTGTTGCGCGAAGTACGGTTTCGGGCTGCTGCAGGCGCTGCAGTCGGAATGTACCAGGCGAGACCTGCGAGTCGAACTCTGGGAGTGCACGCATCTCGGAGGGGATCGGTTCGCGGCGAACGCGTTTGTTTTCCCGGCAGCACACATGTACGGGCATCTCAGACCGGAGCAGGCTCCCACCCTTCTGGAGCATCTCGCATCCGGGCGCGTGTACGTGCCTGCGTACCGGGGTTCGATGCTCTATTCAGGTGTACGCCAGCTCGCGGAGGCGGTTGGTCAGGCCGAGTGCTCGGCGCGTGGACTTCCGGCCAGGGTGACGCTTGGGGATGTGACGGAGCACTCCGAAGAAAGGGCCGACGTAGAGATCGAGATCGGGGACGGCTCCAGGCTCCTGGTGCGGTGCGTACGTCGTCAGTACGAGGTCACCATCGATTGTGACCAGCTCGATGCCGGCGCGAAGCGCTGGGTCCGCCGCTGGACGGTTGAACGGATCGAGAGCCTTCCGGGATAGCCCTTGCCTGCAGTCCGCGGGGTCATCTTCTCGCATACCATTTCGAAGCGCCATCCTTCCGGACACGGTGCCGCCCCGATCGCCGTGCGCCGACGATGCTGACCTGCAGCGTCCTCTACTGACTTCCGGGCGGCGCAGGTTGGGAACTGACATGAGGAACGTACCGACGGGCAGGAGCGATGTAGTCCTGCAAACGATCATGCGCCTGCTGGGGACCGGAGCCGCGGATCACCTGCTCAACCTGCTTCGGAAGCGGCATCCGGTCGATATCGCCGGCATCCTGCGGCGGCTCCCCGATCAACATCGCCGGCAAACCTTCGATCTCCTCGTTGGGCAGGACCGGGCGTTGGCGATGCAGAGCATTGCAGAACTCGAGCCGGTCCTGAGCGCTTCGCTGCTCGAAGACCGCGCGGCCGACGATGTGTCGCGCCTGCTCGAACTGCTCCCGCCCGACGACGCGGCGCCGATCCTCGAGCGTCTTCCCGAGGAACTCTCGGATCAGGTGCGTGCCCTCATCAGGGGCAAAGGCGGTGCCGACCGCCTGCTGGAGCATGCCGACCGCACTGCCGGTCGCATCATGAATCCGTTTGTCTTTGCGCTGCCCGAATCGACGACGGCAGGCGAAGCCGTGGCGGCCCTTCAGCGAACCGCAGGGCGGGAGACCGAGATGGTCTTCTACCTTTATGTCACTGACCGCGATGGCCACCTGGTCGGTGTGGTCCCGCTTCGGCGGCTGCTGCTGGTTCCGGCAGATACACCCATCGCGCAGATCATGACCACCGACGTCATTCGGATCCCACAGGACAGCGATCAGGAGGAAGCGGCCCGTCTGGTCGCCTCCTACGACCTCCTCGCGATTCCAGTCGTCGATGCCCGCAACAAGCTCGTCGGGACCATTACTGTCGACGACGTCATAGACGTCATCGCAGACGAGACAACGGAGGACATCCAGAAACTGGGCGGACTCGAAGCGCTCGACGAACCCTATACGCAGACGCCGTTCGCCACGCTGATCAAGAAGCGGGCGCGCTGGCTCGTCGTGCTGTTCCTCGGAGAGATGCTCACCGCGACGGCGATGGCCTACTACGAGAACGAGATCGCCAGTGCCGTGGTGCTGGCGCTGTTCGTGCCGCTCATCATCTCGTCGGGCGGCAACAGCGGCTCACAGGCGGCATCGCTGATGATCCGCGCCCTGGCGGTGGGCGAGGTCACCATTCGAGACTGGTGGCGGGTGATGCGCCGGGAGGTGTGGTCCGGCCTCGCGCTCGGCGGCATCCTCGGTGCGATTGGCTTTGCGCGTGTCGCGGTGTGGGGAAGTGTGTTCGAGGCCTATGGCGAGCACTGGGTGCTCGTCGCGGCGACGGTCGGGCTCTCGCTCGTCGGCGTCGTGCTCTGGGGCACGTTGAGCGGCGCGATGCTCCCCTTCATCATGCAGCGGATCGGTGCGGACCCGGCCAGCTCCTCGGCGCCGTTCGTGGCGACGCTCGTGGACGTGACAGGCCTCGTCATCTATTTCTCCGTGGCGGGCCTGCTTCTCCGCGGCACCCTGCTGTGAGACGGGTACTCAGCGGGACGCCGCTGGCGCGACGGACGTCCCGTTACTGGCGCACGTCAACGCCGGCCTTCGCGCCCGTGAACGTCGACTTCGGCATCCGCACGTGCACGCCATAAACAGGCTTGTCGACGAGCTGTGTGATGGCGACGTGGCCGGCGACGCTGACCAGCTGGTAGGCCTCGTGCTTCGACAGGTTCTTCGTGCTCGCCAGAAAGTCGATCATCTCCTGGATCGCGATGGTCGTCGCGACCTTCAGGTCTTCGTCGGTGCCCATGCTGATGTAATCAGTGGCCGTCTCGGCGCGCGGCCACGACAGCGTCATCCCCTTGCGGACCGTGAGCTGCAGGCGTCCGCGCAGCGAGGTCTCGATCGCCGTCTGGCTGACTTCGCCGTCCCCCTGCGCGGCGTGGCCATCGCCGACCGCGAACAGCGCGCCGGGAACGAAGACCGGGATGTAGAGCGTCGAGCCGGCGACGAGTTCGCGATTATCGAGGTTGCCGGCGTGCCGGCCGGGGGGATTGCTGCTCACGCGCCCGAGTTCGGGGGGCGGCGCCACGCCCATGCTGCCGAAGAACGGCGCGAGCGGCACGACGATACCCGGCTTGAACTCGGAGGTCATCGTCTTGCGATCGAGGTGGAAGATCTTCGTCGGAACAGACCGATCGCAGTTCGACGGGATGAACCCGCTGCAGCCGTTGTAACCGTAGTCGATGGGAAGGTCGATCGACAGGACCTTCACCTCGAGCGCATCGCCAGGCTCCGCGCCTTCGACGAAAATCGGGCCGGTCAGGATGTGGCCCCCCGGTCCACGCCGATCGCCGGTGACCTCCGACACGATGGCCTGCAGCGACGGCTGGATCTTGTCCTGCGGCACGCCGGCTCGCTGAAGCCCGCGGGGCGAGTTGGTGATCAGCGTGTCGACGTCGACGATGTCGCCGGAGGCGATCCGCAGGACGGGCGTGGCCTCGGACCAGTAGTAGCCGTAGGCGATCGTCGCTGGCGTCGCCTCCAGCCGATGCGTGCGGGGCGCCTGCGCGGAGAACGTACCGATCGCACACGCCGCCAGCACGGGAACGAGAAACTGAAGCTTCATCGGTGAATCGTAGGACGAAATCGAGCGAGATCCTACCTGCGGGGCTGCTGCACCGACACGACGGGCACCGTGGCGCGCTGGAGCACGCCCTCGGTCACGCTGCCCACCCACATCCGTTCGAGCGCGCCGCGGCCGTGCGTGCCCATGACGATCAGATCGATGCTGTTGTTGTCCGCATACTCGAGGATCCTGGCCACGGGAGATCCCGTTTCCACGGCCACACGCGCCCCCAGCTTCTGCCGGTCTTCGGCCGTCACCACTTTGTCCAACCGGTCGCGGACCTCTCGCTCCGTGCGCTCGAGCAACTGCGGAAGGTACGCCGCATCGACGCCCCATCCCATGGCGAGGGGATCCACGATCACGTGCAGCACGTGGAGCGTCGCTCCGAACGACTCGGCGAGCATGGCCGCGTACACCTTGGCGGCGCTCGCCTCGTCACTGAAATCGGTGGGCACGAGGATCTGCCGTGGCTTTGTCATCTTTACCTCCGATCGCAACCTGTAGGATCTGCTGCACTCGCCACAAAGTCAACGCAGCGCACAAAACACGACGCGAGGGCGGGCTCGCGGACAGGGTCGTCACACAAACCTCACAATGCGATCGAGCGGCAATCGATCGTCGAGTCACCACGTCGGTTCCATCCGCTCGTCATCAACGTTGCGGAGCCACCCGCCGAAGACCGGTAACCAGTAGCCGAAACGCATCACCGCACCTCGCGCTCGAGAAAATCAGCCAGCCGCACGACGGGATCGAAGCCCAGGACCCGCGGACCATCAGCGACGAAGTTCGACAGCGCATTGATGTCGTAGTAGTAGCGCTGCCCGTCACGATCGTCGATGAAGTATTCGATTCCGCCGACCTCGATGGAGGCGGCCGCCATGATGCGTTCGACGTCGGCGATCACCTCCGCCGGCGGCGCCGTCGCGTCGACGCGGAGATTGTTCTTCGGCGCGTCCACCGGGCATGCGGCTCGCTCGAGCGCCACGCCATCGCTCGTCTGGCAGATGTCGGCCGGGCAGAGATTGAAGCTGTCCCCTGCGCTGTAGACGTTGATGGCATAGAGATACTTGCCGCCGACCACCTCGACGCGAACGATGTGCCCGCCGCGCGCGGGAATGAACTCCTGCACCAGCGCCGTCTGATCGAGACCCAGGTCGAGGCGGCCTTCCGCAACGGCGCGCTCGAGATCCTCCAGACGATCGAACCGGACGATGCCGGCGCCGCTCCCGCCGAGATTCGCCTTGACGACGATCGGGAACCGAAACCCCGCTGCCGCCTTCATTGCCTCTGACGGATGGTTGATGACCCGCGCAGCCGGAAACGGCAGGCCCAGCGACTTCAAGAGCGTCAGCTGCTGCGCCTTGGAGGTTTCGAAGCGGAAGGCCGTCAGGCCGTTGATCACGCGCACGCCCGATTGTTCGAGGTGCGCCAGGTAGTTCAGGGTGTAGAGGATGTTGTGACCGCGGCCGCGAAGATATGCCGACGGGCTCATGCGGTTGAAGACGAGCCCGTATTCCCTCCCGTCCCCGTTCGTCGCATCGTACGCGTGCCGTGTGGCATCGATGCGGCGGTAGGGCGTCCCCCGCCGGTCGAGCTCGGCAAAGAGCGGCCGGAACCAGTCCGGGTGTTCGTAGTAGATCCCGATCGGTCGTTTGGCTGCGGTCATGTGGAATCCTGCGCAAAAAAGAAAAGGGCCCGGAAAGCGTCAAGCCTTCCGGGCCCTGGGTCTACGAAAAGTTGTTTCGTGCGAGTTAGGTGTGCACGACCTCGACAGACGCAGCACGGCTCTCGGAAGCCCTGGCTTCACGACAGCAACACGCGCAGGTCGAATGCATCAGCACGATGAACGCGATTGTTCCACGCTGCCTGAGGGTCGTCAAGTGGTTCACGACGAAATCCCCGGGCGGGCCGGAGGCACGGTGAAGTAGATCGACGCGCCCCGCCCGACCTCCCCCTCGGCCCAGACGCGCCCGCCGTGCCGATCGATGATCCGGTACGTCGTGGCGAGGCCGATGCCCGTGCCGGGGAATTCTTCGGTGTTGTGGAGCCGCTGGAACGGCCGGAACAGCTTCTCGACGTAGGCCATGTCGAAACCCGCCCCGTTGTCACGGACGAAATAGATCTTGCCATCCGCAGTGACCTTGCACCCGCATTCGATGCGCGGCTGATCGGTCGTGCTGGTGAACTTCCAGCTGTTGCCCAGCAGATTCTCGAGCACGGCCTTCATCAGGCCTCGATCGCCGTCGACGACCATCCCGTCGGCGATGGTGACGGCGACCTGGCGGTCGGGATCGCGATGGCGCAGATCCGCGACGATCGCCTGCGCGAGTGCGGAGAGGTCGCACGGCGTCCTCCGCAAATCCGCCCGTCCGACACGGGAAAGCTCCAGCAGGTCGTCGATCAACTCACCCATGCGCTTTGCCGCCGCGCGCACCCGCTGGAGATGACCCTGCGCTGTGGGATCGAGCGTGTCGCCCAGGGAGTCGGCCAGCATCGCGCTGAAGCCATCGATGGCCCGGAGCGGCGCCCGCAGGTCGTGCGAGACCGAATAGCTGAAGGCCTCCAGCTCGCGGTTCTTGCGCTCCAGTTCCTGCACCAGGGCGCCGCGCGTCTCGGCCAGCTGCTTTGCCGCCCTCGCTTCGGCCGCTTCCAGCTCTTTCCGGAGCAGCCGCTCCCGGATCCGCCGGTGCTCGTCTTCGAACTGCTTGCGCCGGATCTGGGCGCGCACGCGCGCCTTCAGCACCTCGAACGCGTTCGATTTCGAGATGTAGTCGTCGGCGCCGGCCGCAAGGCCCTGGATCATCGACTCGCTGTTCTCGGTGGCGGTGAGGATGATGAGCGGGATCTCGCGTACGACCGGTGCCGTCTTGATGCGCTCGCAGGTGGCGCGCCCGTCCAGGCCCGGCATGACCAGGTCGAGGAGGATGCAGTCGACCGGCTGCACGGCCAGAAGCTCCAGCGCCTCTTCGCCCGAGCGCGCGAGCACGACATCGTAGCCTTCTCCCCGCAGGGCTTCGGCCAGCTCGTGGAGATACGTGGCACTGTCGTCGACGGCCAGGATCTTCTTCGGCCCGAGCAGGCTGCTCGACACTTCCTCGCCGGGCACGCGATCGGCGGTGCGGCGCAGCACGGCCGAGACCCGGGCGAGGATGACGTCGAGTTCCTCCTCCTTGCGTACGAACGTGTCCGCGCCGGCGTCGAGTGCGCGCAGCTCCGCGTCGGGATCCCCGGACCCGGTCAGCAGAACGCAGGGCAGATCGCGAAGCGCGGCGTCGAGCCGCATCCGGCGGATCACGGCGGATCCGTCCATCCCCGGCAGCATGCTGTCGACAACGAGGGCATCAGGGCGGCGTGCGCCGGCCAGCCGCAGTCCCTCCTCACCGCTCGGGGCGGCGAGCACCTGATAGCCGAGCGAGGCAAGAGCCTCCCGCAGCGTCTCGCGAAACGTGACGCTGTCGTCGATGACGAGGACCGTCGTGCCGGACGCCTCCACCGGCTCCCGTTGCGCGAGCAGTTCCTGAACCCGCGCGACGAGGTAGGCGGTGTCGTAAGGCTTACCAACGTATTCGTCGGCGCCGGTTCGAAGACCCAGGATCCGGTCCTTGACCTCCGCTTCGGTCGAGAGCATGACGACGACCGTTGACGCGGTGGCCGTCGACTGTCGAATGCCCCTCAGCAGATCGATGCCATCACCGTCCGGCAACTGGACGTCCAGCACGCACACGTCGATGGGGCCCTGCTGCAACGTGTCGACGGCCTGCGCGGCGCTCGAACACAGCCGCACGTCGAAGCCCGCCTCGCGGAATGCATCCGCCAGGTCCATGCGTACGGTCAGGCTGTCGTCGACGATCAGTACGGAGCGTGTCATGAGGTTCCACGCCCCCTTGGCGCGGCAAGCTCGGATATTGCCGGACCGATCTGGGGCAGGGGCAGCTCGCGTTCCACGGCGCCGAGCATCACCGCCTCGCGAGGCATCCCGTACACCACGCAGGTGGCTTTGTCCTGGGCAAGCGTGAACCCGCCGCTCTGCCGGATCGCGCGGAGGCCGGCCGCACCGTCGCGTCCCATGCCGGTCAGCAGTCCGGCGATGACGGCAGGCCCGTACTCCCGGGCCACCGACTCGAACAATACATCCACCGAGGGCCGGCACGAGTGCCGGGGAGCCGCGTCCGTCAGACGCAGACGGCGATCGCGGACGATCAAGTGCGACTCCGGTGGCGCCATGACGACCTGGCCCGCCCGCAGCTCCACGCTCTCGCCGTCACGGGCGTACGCGACCGAGAACTCCGTCTGTCCATCGAGCCATTCGGCGAAGGCGCGTCCGAAGGGTTCGCCGATGTGCAGCACGAACAGAATCGGCAGCGGAAAGGGCAGGCGCAACCCCCGGAGCACCTCCAGGATCGCGCCCGGCCCACCGGTCGACGCGCCGATGACCACGACCTCGTAGCGCCGTGGTGATGGCAACTGGGTCCGTGGCTCGACGCGTTCACCCACCCGGGTGTGACCGAGACCCGAGAGGCGCGCGCGCGGATGGGTGATCACCCGGATGCGGGCGATGAGTTTCACGGTGGCAACGAAGTGCCGCTCCCACGCCGCATCCGTATCGTCTCCCGCCGGCTTTTCGAGCACGTCGATCGCGCCGGCCGCCAGCGCCTCGTACGTCTTGAACAGTTCGCCGCGATTGGTCGACGCCGACACGACGAGGATCGGGGTCGGGCAGTGCGCCATGATGTACTCGGTCGCGCTGAGGCCGCTCATGACCGGCAGCATCATGTCCATGGTCACGACGTCGGGTCTCAGGCGCTGGCACAGGTCGATGGCCTGTTTGCCGTCTTCCGCCTCTCCGACGACCTCGAGGCCGGGATCCCCCGCGAGCACCTCGCAGAGCCGCCGCCGTACGGTGAGCGAGTCCTCGACGACGAGGACACGGATCGGCGGCGTCATGCGATCAACCTTCGGAGATGGTCGAGCAGCTGCCCCTGATCGAACTCGCTCTTGACGACGTATCCCTGGGCGCCGGCCTCACGGCCGCGCCGGCGATCCTCGGGGGCATCGCGCGACGTCACGAGCACTGCCGGGATGTCTCGAAGCGCGGGATCCGCACGAATCGTCTCGATGAAGGTGAAGCCGTCCATTCCGGGCATCTCGACGTCCACCAGGAACAAGGCGTACCGTGTGGTCCGAACCTTGTCCAATGCGTCTTCCGCCGACGGCGCGACATCGACGGCGAACCCCGCCGACTCCAGAATGCTCTGCTCCAGCATTCTCGTCGTCAGGGAGTCATCGATGACGAGGACCGGCTTTCGCGCAGGTGCGCTCTCGAACGTGGCGGAGCCGGGCCGCTGCGCGCCGGCGACGAGGTGGTCCGGATCGAGGATCAGGAGCGGATCCCCGACGTCGTCGAGCGTGGCGCCGGCGACCAGCGGATCAGCGGGCGCGAGATCGGGGAGTGGACGCATCACGATCGGCAGCGTCTCGGCGACGCGGTCCACGGCGATCGCAGCCGTCCTCCCCGTGCCGCCGACGACGACGGCCGTGGCCCGGTCGGCTGCCGTGACGCCTTCGGCGGAAGGCAGGACCAGGTGCTTCAGCGAGATCAGCGGAACGGCGCCGCCATCGAAGATCACGCGTTCGCTGTGCTCCGAGCGAATGATGTCGGCAGGGGTGAGTCGAAGGGCACCGCGCACACGATCGAGCGGGATGGCGAACCGTGTGCCGGCGGCGTCCACCATCAGCGCGTCGAACGACGCGACCGACAAGGGCACGGTGAGCGTAATGGTGGTGCCCGCCCCGCGATCCGTTCTGGCCGTCACGGTGCCTCCCAGACGCTCGGCTGCTTCGCGGACGACGTCCAATCCAATGCCCCGGCCGGAGACGTCCGTCACGTGCGATGACGTGCTGATCCCTCCGCGAAGGAGGACGTCGAACAGCGCCTGCGGATCAGCGGCCGATCCGCCCTCGACGATGATGCCCTTGCGCTGGGCGACCCGGCGGACGGCCTCGAGATCGACGCCGCGGCCGTCGTCGGTACACGACACCGAGACCAGCCGGCCCTGCTGCGAGACACGCAGGGTCACGCGGCCGGCGATCGGCTTTCCCGCGGCCTGTCGCTGGCCGCCGTCCTCGATCCCGTGCGCCGCGGCGTTGCGGACGACGTGCAGCAGCGCGCCTTGCAGGACGTTGAGCACGAAGGAGTCGACGCGCACGTCGCCGCCGAACGCCTCGAAGACGATGCGCTTTCCCTGTGCCGCCGCGACATCGCGCACCGCCCGCTCGAGGTACGTGAACAGGCCCGCGACAGGTGCGAGGCGCAGACGCTCGGCCGCCTCGCGCACCTGCCGCAATTCGCGATCGAGCTGGTCCACGCTCGAGGCCAGGTCGCGCTCGACGTCCTTGACGATCCCGCGGAGTTCCTCGGCAGTTTCCACCGTCTTCGCCGTCCGGGCACGCCCACCGGCGTGCCCGGCATCCTTTTCAGATCGGCCGCGCTGTTCGGCAAGAGCGGCGGCGAGCTGCCGGGCGCGTCCCACCTGCGCCAGACTCGACGCGAGCGCACCGAGACGCATGCGCGCCTCGAGCACACCGCGAAGCAGCGCGTCGAGGTCGTCGACCTCCGGACGGAACGAGGGCAGCGGGTCCACCGGTTCGTCCGCCACGCGATCGCGCGCGGGCGAGGGCGGAGCGGGGGAGAGCAGGGCGACACCATGACCGATGTCGTCCACGAGCGCCAGCACGCCGTCGATGATCTCGCGCGGTACCGGCGACCGGGTCTCCCGGAACGGCGCCAGGACTTCTTCCAATCCATGGGCGCAGTCGGCGATCGCCTGCTGCTTGACCACGCGCGCGGCCCCCTTGAGGGTATGGGCCAGACGAAGCAGCCGGCCCACCGCGTCCGCTACGGACGTTTCCTTCTCGAGATCGAGCGCGCACTGTCCAAGCTGCTCGAGGATCTCGCGCGCTTCCACACGGAAGTACTTGTAGCGATCGTCGGACACTATGCGTCTGCCCGCGGCTGCACGAGGCGCAGGAGGTCGGTCGAGAGCAGCGTCAGCTGTGAGGCCGTCTGCTGCGTCTGGCCGGAGCTGGCCTCGGTCTCCTTCGACGCCTGCGCCACATTGGCGATGGCGATGTTCACCTGTTCGACCGCCGTCATCTGCTGCTTCGTCGAGAGTTCGATCTCCCGCGAGGCCTCGGTGGTGGTGCCGACGAGGCCGGCGATCTGCTTGAACGAGGCGGCGACGTGCCCGAACTGTTTCGAGCCGGCGTCCACGGCCTTCGAGCCGGTCTCGGTGGCCATGACAGTGGTGTTGACCGCGGCGCGGACGTCCTCGATCAGCTCCCGGATCTCCTTGGTGGATCCGGCGACACGGTCGGCGAGCTTTCTGATCTCCTCGGCGACCACGCCGAACCGCCGCCCCGACTCTCCGGCGCCGGCGGCCTCGATCGTGGCGTTGATCGACAGGATGTTCGTCTGTTCGGCCAGCTCGGAGACGATGTCGAGCACCGCGCCGATCTGTTGCGACTTTCTGCCCAGCTCCAGCATGTGCGTGACGATCGAGTCCACCTGACGGCGGATGGCGGCGATGGACTCGTGCGCGGCATCGACCGTGTCGTCGCCCGAGCGCGCCGCCGCGGCGGTCCGTTCCGCGATCTGTGCCACACGCTGAGCGCTTTCCATGATCTGGCGGGACGTGGCCAGCAGCTCGTTGATCGTCGTGCTGATCTCGTTCATGGCGGTCGCCTGCTCGCGCGAGCCGGTCGCCTGCTGCGTGGCGGCCGCCTGGAGTTCCGCCGAGGAACTCTGCACCTGGCTGACGGCGGTGCCGATCTGCCGGCTGAGCGTACGCGTCAGCAGCACGGCGGCGACGACCGCGGCCAGCACGAGGCCGAGCGTGATCGCGATGACCGTCGTGGTGGCCAGATTGGCGGTGTCTGATGCCGCCTGTGTGGCCTCCTGGAGCTGTTGCCGCTCGCGGGTGTTGAGCGCCTGGATGGCCTGGTCGAGCGCCGTGCGTCGGGGTGTCACCTCCGTCTCGAACTGATCGCTGAGCGCCTGCCCGGAGGACTCGGTCCGGCGGAGCGCCGCGACGCGATCGGCGGCCGCTTGATGTTCTTTGTCAGCGGCTTCGATGGCATCGATGAGACGCCGGCCCTCGTCGGTGCGGGCGCGCGCGCGCAGATCGGCAATGACCCGGCGCAGCTCCGCACGCGCATTCTCTCGTTCGATGGCGAAGCGATTTTCACCGGTGAGCAGGAAGGCCCGAAGCGCGCTGCCCTTGCGCTCGGCGAGCACGGAAAGCCGCTGTGCGTCGATGAGATGCTCGGCGTTGACGGCGATCACCTGATCCTTGCTGCTCACCACGCCGGCGAGCGCATAGATGGCGACCGCACCGATCGCGACCGCCAGGAAAATCGTCACCGCGAAACCCGCCCCGATCTTCTGTCCGAATGTCCACCGTCCCATCACTGTTTCTGCTCCTGTTGGTCGCGTGCCGCGAGCCGGCGGATCCGGCCGATCACCGGCGCCAGTGAGATGAGCGGCCGCTCGCCGTCGGCCGCCCGAACCAGTTCCTGCACATGCCCTCCGTGTGTGTCCCCGCTGCCGGTCAGCAGCGCGTCGCTGGTCACCTGCAGATAGCCGTCGAATTGCCCGAACGCGAGCGCCACGGGCGTGGCCGCCACGGTCAGCATCCAGCGTGGCTCGCCGCTGTCGGGCAACCCGAGCAGCGCCGCGAGGTCGTACACCGGACGGACCTCTCCCCGAAATCCGGCGATGCCCAGCAGTTGCGGAACGGAGCCCGGGAGCCTCGTGACGTTCCGGCCGGCAAAGAGGCCCGACACTTCCGAGAGGCGTACCGCATACGGGATCCCCGCAACGCCGATTGCCAGGACGCTCTCGGCACCGCTGGCGGCGGCGGCCGGCGCCTCCGTGAAGGTTCGATCGAAAGCATCGCGCAGCTCGGTGAGTCTGCTGACACGGTCCGTCTCGGTCATCGGCCTCCTCCGCATGCCTGCAGTTCCGTACGGCAGAGTTCGACGAGCGCGCGCCGGCCGAACCCGCCGCCGAACAGCCGGAGGCGCGCGGCGTCCTCGCGGTCGAGCAGCGGGAGCGCCCGTTCCAGCTCGCGGTGTGCCGTGTCGCGATCCCCGATCCGTCTGGTGAGAAGGCCCAGGTGCAGGTATGGCATGGCGAAATCGGGATCGAGGTGAATCGCGACCCGATCCTGATGCATCGCACCCTCGTAGTCGCCGGCGTGCTCGCGACACAGCGCCAGGAGGTAGTGAGCGCCGGCGCTCTGCTGGTCGATCTCGAGCAACAGCCTGCACGTGCGCTCGGCCGCCTCCAGGCGTCCACCATGGGTCTGCAGGGCGGCTTTGAGCAGCAGCACGTCGGGATCCTGCGCCGCTTCGGGGGGAAGCCGGTCCAGCAGCGCGAGCGCTTCCAGGAATCGTTCCTGATGAAGGAAGTCGAGCGCGCCGCCGAGATCCCAGCCGCGCCCGTGCCCGGTCTCACGCGGGGCGTGCGCGGCATCCGACAAGGCGCCGATACGCTCCGATGCACGCTGGATCGCATCGACCCAGGTGTCGGGGACGTCTCTGGCGCCGGCCGGCACAGGAGACCGTGTGTGCGCGACCTGGGGCTGGGCCGCGGATCGCGCAGAGTCCAGCGGTCCCTGCAGACGGTAATAGAACGTGCCGTGCGTATGTTGAAGGTGGAAATCGCCGGACAGTCCGCGAAGCGTCTCGGCGTGCCCGAGGAAAAGATAGCCGCCGTGCTGAAGCGAGTTGGCGATCCGGCGTATCACGGCGTGCGCGGTCGCGGGCGTGAAGTACATCAGGACGTTCCTGAAGAAGATGACGTCGTAGGTGCGAGGCTGCCAGATGCGTGGATCGTCGTCGACGAGATTCGCCACCTCGAACCGCACCACTGACCCGAAGGTGTCCTCCAGGGCGAACTCGCGGCCGTCCCGCCGGAACCATCGCTGGCGCGCCTCCGGCGTCATCTCGCGCAGGGCCCATGCCGAGTACCTGGCGCGGATGGCCTTCCGCACGACGGCGGGATTCGCGTCCACCCCCAGAATCGACACCGCCCACGACGGATCGACCACGTCTCGAACGGTCATCGCGAGCGAGTAGGTCTCCTCGCCCGAGGCGCAGCCGGCCGACAGGATGCGCAGCTGTCTGACGCCGGCTCGCGCGGCAAGGCGGTCCGGCAAGGCCACGTCGGACAGGGCGTCAAACTGCTCACGGTTGCGGAAGAAATAGGTCTCGGGAACCGTCAACGCCTCGGCGAGCGTGCCGATTTCCCCGGGCATGCTTTCGGCCTCGAGGCGCGAGAGATAGACCGCCGGGTCCTGACGCAACGTCCGGAGCCGCTCGTGGAGCAGCTCCGACAGCCATTCGAGCTTGGCATCCTCGAAGGAGAGCCCGAGGCGATGCGCCAGCAGATCACGAAACCGGGTGGTGTCAGACGCCGCGTGCAGTGGAACCATCCCCAGGGGCAGCGCCGTCGAGACTCGCCCAGACGTGATCAGGTATCAACCGCGCTCGTCGAAGCACCAGCAGGAGTTCCGCATCCAGCACTCCGATCGCGTCGATGGCTTCGTTGCCGGATCGTGCCAGCAGCGGCGGGAGGGCGTCGCTCGACGGTGCGTTCACGACGCCGGTCACCGTGCTGACGGCCAGGATCAGAGGGCGTGAGCCTGCCCGGACTCTCACGAAACGAGCACAACGAACCGTTTCGCCACCGAGCAGCATGGCCGCGTCGACCACGGGAGTCGGCTCGCCCCTCACGACAGCGACGCCGCGAACGAACGCGGGTACGCCTGCAAGCGGTTTGACGGGCAAGGGGCGCATCGTTTCCTCGACCGTGTCGAGCGGAAGCGCGCACCGAAGCGCCCCGGCCTGGCACACCAGCATCGGATGGTGTGACGTGGAAGCTCCCGCGGCCCGCGCGGGTTTCAGGAGTCCCTCCTCCATCACTCGTTGGTCATCCATCAGGGATCAGGGGCAGACATGGCCCCGCCTTCACCGGGGCCAGAATTCAGTGAACAGACGTTAACTGAGCCGGCGGCGGATCGCAAGAGCGCGCGGGTGAGATTTGATGCGAAGAGGGGAGCGCCGCCGGCGACCTGCGCATAACGCGGTCGCCGCGGCGGAGTGTGTGTGCGTTCCAGCGTCCATCGGGTTCCTCACCCGGCGGACGGAACGATCAGGATCCTGAGGCCTTGCGGACCGCTGATGCCTGCTGGGCGCCGCCGGCGGGCGAGTCCTGCACGTGCGCTTCGACCATCCAGAGCGACTTGTCCACCCCGCGCGAAATTTCGGTGAACAGGTCGGCGGTATCGGCGTCGTTCAGAGCGGTCGTATCGTCGATCGCCTTGCGTACGCCGCGGCCAAACGTCGCGAGCGCATCGCGCATCGCCACGACATGCGACCGCCAGTCGCCGGCGTCCAGCGGATACTCCGGCAGCTGCGTCTGTTGCGACACCGGCTGGAGCGTTCCGCGCGCGATGCCTCCGAGCGCGACCGCCCGCTCCGCGATGTCGTCCGCGTAAGTCTGCGCCTGCGCGGCGATCTGGTCGAACAGCTCGTGCAGGCCGACGAAGTTGGGACCTTTGATATTCCAGTGCGCCTGCTTCGCCTGGAGCTGCAGATCGATGGCATCGGCGAGATGCTCGTTGAGAATCTCGATGATCGACTGGCGCGTGGTTGGCGACAGGTCATTCTTGGTCTCGAACACGTCTACTCCTCCTTGTTGGGCGGCCGCCTCAATCTGTAGGATGTGCCGCACGCCGTCACATGTCAACGCGGACCGTCTGTTCGTCGAGGTAGGCCGCCGCGTGTTCCAGCACTGCCTCAGGGGCCATCGAGGCGTCGATGCGGCGCCAGCCGATGGCGCCGGTGTGCTGCGCGTGCTGGAGGCGGACGACCGCGGCATCGGCATCCGACGGGTCGTGACGACGCTCTTCGACCCGCGCGACGAGCGTGGCTTCCGGCGCTTCGAGCCAGATCCCGGCGAAGGGCACCGACGCGTCGGCCGCGACACGTTCGATCTCCTGCCGGTCGCCGGGACGTGCATACACGGCATCGACGATGGCGCTGTGTCCTTGCCGAATGATGAGCCGGGCGCGTTCGGCGGCGGCCGCGTAAACGCGCTCGCTCATCTCGGGGGAATACCCTTCGGGGCCGAGGCGCTGGAGCGCCGGCACACCGGCCAGCTGCTTGCGGATCTCATCGCTGCGAATGACCACGGCGCCAGGCACAGCGCCGACCCCTGGCGCGAGGCCAAGGGCGAGCGTCGACTTTCCGGTCCCGGAGAATCCGCCGATCGCGATGAGACACGGACGCGGAGGGGTGAGGAGCGTCTCGGCCATCGCGAGGTACTCGCGCGCGGACGACTGAAGCTCCCGGCTCCGCCGCGCATCGGGCTGAAGCCGTGCCGCGGTCGCACTGGTCTTGGCGCGGACGGCCGCGCGACAGGAGAGGAACAACGGCAAGAGCGAAAGGCCCGTGAACTCGCCGGTCTCGGCCAGGTAACGATTCCAGACGGCGTTGGCGTGCCGCGGCAGCGCGCGGCGCCACAGATCCATCAGCAGGAACGCGAAGTCGTAGAGGACGTCCGTACAGGCGATCTCGTCGTTGAACTCGACGCCATCGAAGAGCGTGGGCCGGCCGTCGAGGAGGACGATGTTGCGCAGGTGCAGATCGCCGTGGCACTGCCGGACGAATCCCGCGGCGCGCCGCTCGTCGAGCCACGCGCTGCGTCTGGCAAGCTCGGCGCGCGACGCCTCGGTCAGCCGGCGGCACGCTGCCCGATCGAGGACGTCTGTGCCGTACTCGGCGAAGCCCTCGGCATTTCCGTCGATGACCCAGGCCATCCCTGACGTGCCGCCATGATCGGTTCGCGGTTCCGCGATGCGATGGAAGTCCGCGATGGCCGTCCCGAGCAGCGGCATCAGTTCGAGGTCCAGGCGGCCCGCCGCGGCGAGACGATCGAAGAGCGCCTCCTGAGGGAAGCGGTTCATCGCGACCACCCAGTCGACAGGGGCGCCTGATCCGCCCAGGGCGAGCCGGCCGCCGGGCTCTCGCGTGATCGGCAGCACGCCGCGGTAGATGCCCGGTGCGGTGCGGCGATTCAGGCGCACCTCGGCGCCGGACATGGCGCGGCGCCGTTCAGCGGTCGAGAAGTCGAGATAGTCGAAGCGGACGGCGCGCTTCAACTTGTAGGCGCGGTCCCCGGCGAGAAAGACGACGGAGCTGTGCGTGTCGATCCGCTCCACGGCCGGCGTGCCGTGCGTGGACGGCGCGGCCAGGAACTCGATGACTTCCGTCTGATCTTCGGTGACCATCTCGTCATCAATCCTTCAGGGCCTCAACGCGCGAGCACGCGCGCCAGATGCACGAGTGCCGTGTCGAGCGTCCGCGGTGTCGAGGCGACGTCGTCCAGCGGGGTCGTGACGATCCCTCCCTGCCGCTGATCGACGAGGACGCCGCTCGAACCGCGCACACAATGATCGACCGCCGCGGCGCCCAGCCGCGTGCCGAGCAGGCGATCGAACACGGTCGGCGTGCCGCCTCGCTGCACGTGTCCCAGCGTCGTCGTGCGGACGGTGAATCCGACGTCGGCCTTTGCCAGGCGACCGGCAAGAACGGGCGCGGCGCGTGCGCCTTCCGCCACCACGACGATCGCGTGCTTCTTGCCGCGCTCGTACATCTGGCGGATGTCGGCCGCCACCTCGTCAGGTGAGGTCTCGATCTCCGGAATCACGATCACCTCTGCACCGCCGGTGATTCCGGCCATGAGTGCGAGGTATCCGCTCCTGCGCCCCATGACTTCCACCAGCATGGCGCGCCGGTGTGACGAGGCGGTGGCGCGCAGGCGATCGATCGCCTCGAGCGCGACGTTGAGCGCCGTGTCGACACCGATTGCAACGTCAGCGCCATGGACGTCGTTGTCGATCGTGGACGCGATGCCGACGACCGGGAACCCGCGGCGATGGAGCGCGTGCGCGCCGGCCAGCGATCCGTTGCCACCGATCACGACGAGCGCATCGAGCCCGTGTCGAGCCAGCGCATCCATGGCCTGTTGCTGGCCCTCGCCGGTCGTGAAGGCCGGCGCGCGCGCGCTGCGCAGAAAGGTGCCGGCGGATTGAATGATGCCGCCGACATCGCGGGCGCCGAGCGGCACGAAGCGTCCGGCCATCAGCCCCTCGAAGCCGTCGCGCACGCCGAAGGCGTCGAAGCCGGCGTCGATCGCGGTGCGGACGATCGCGCGGATCCCGGCATTCATGCCCGGTGCGTCTCCGCCGCTCGTGAGTACAGCCAGTCGTCTCATCGCCTCACGCGCACCACCTGCCCCATCGTATCGTGCCGCGAAAGTTTCAGATCGAGTCCTCAGCTTTCATTCTGAAGTGACGATGCGGTACGAAAGCTGCCGCGCGGAACGATCAGGGTGGCTCGTCTATTGCCACATTCGAGGGAGACGTAGAATACGCGGGACGCGGGTCTGCGGATGATCTGACGCCCTCCAACCGGGCGCGCCTGTCATGCTCGAATTCACCGAACAGCCTGGACGAACCGTTGCCGTTCGCGGCAGCGTCGTCGACGTCCGTTTCGCGGGGGACCTTCCCGCCGTCGGCACCCGGCTCGAAACAGGACCGGACGGGGCGATCGTGCTCGAAGTCTTCGGTCACCTGGATGAACGCACGGTCCGGACCGTGGCGCTCACGTCCACGCGCGGACTGGCCCGCGGCACGCCCGTCACTGACACCGGCCAGTTCTTCGACGTTCCGGTCGGGCCCGCGCTCCTCGGGCGGGTGCTGAACGTGCTCGGCGAGACGATCGACAACGACGCACCGCTCGCGGCAACCGAGCGCCGCGCCATCCTGCGCCCGCCGGCTCCGCTGCCGGACCTTCGGGCCACGTCCGAAATTCTCGTCACCGGGATCAAGGCGATCGATCTCCTCGCCCCGATGGAACGCGGCGGCAAGGCAGGACTCTTCGGCGGCGCCGGCGTTGGCAAGACGGTCGTGATCACCGAGCTGATCCACAACATGGTCGGTCAGCACGAAGGCGTCAGCATCTTCTGCGGGATTGGCGAGCGTTGCCGGGAAGCCGAGGAGTTGTACCGGGAGATGCGCGACGCGGGCGTTCTCGCGAGCACGGTCATGGTGTTCGGACAGATGAACGAACCGCCCGGGGCTCGACTGCGCGTCGGACATGCGGCCATCTCGATCGCGGAACACTTCAGGGATCACGAGAAGCAGGACGTGCTGCTGCTGATCGACAACATCTTCCGGTTCGTGCAGGCGGGCGCGGAGGTCTCGGGGCTGCTCGGGCGGATCCCTTCGCGCGTGGGATACCAGCCGACGCTGGCCGGAGAACTCGCCGAGCTGCAGGAACGGATCAGCAACACCGAAAGCGGCGCCATCACTTCGGTCCAGGCCGTCTACGTGCCGGCCGATGACTTCACCGATCCCGCCGCGGTCCATACCTTCGCGCACCTGTCGGCCTCCATCGTCCTCTCGCGGCGGCGCGCGGGTGAGGGGCTCTATCCGGCGGTCGATCCGCTCCAGTCCACTTCGAACATGCTCAGCCCCGCGGCGGTCGGAGTCCGCCACTACGACACGGCGCGGGAGGTGCGCCGCACGCTCGCGCTCTATGAAGATCTCAAGGACATCATCGCGATGCTCGGTCTCGAAGAACTGTCCAGGGAGGACCGCCGCGTGGTGCACCGGGCTCGCCGCCTCGAACGGTTCCTGACACAGCCCTTCCACACGACGGAGCAGTTCACCGGATACGCGGGACGCGCGGTTTCGCTCGAGGACACCCTGGACGGTTGCGAGCGGATCCTGAACGACGAGTTCTCGGAACTCCCCGAGCGTGCGCTGTACATGATTGGACCCATCTCCGAGGCGAGGGTACGGTGACCCCGATGCGCCTGCGGATCCTGCTGCCAACGACGATCGCGGCGGACGAAACCGTCGTGAGGGTGACGGCCGAAGGGGTCCACGGGAGTTTCGTGATCCTCCCGCGGCACGTCGACTTCCTCGTTGCCCTCGTCCCAGGGCTGCTGTCGTTCGAGGGGGAAGATGGCCGGGAGCGTTTCGCGGCCGTGGACGGCGGCCTTCTCGTGAAGCACGGCTCGAACGTCCTCGTGCCGACGCACCGCGCGGTTCTCGGCGATGATCTCGAGACGCTGCGCGACACCATCGAGCGGGTCTTTCTCGCCGAGGACGAACGGGAACGCCAGGCGCGCACCGCGATGGCGCGCCTCGAAGCGGATTTCATCCGCCGCCTGATGGAGCTGGACGCTCGTGTCAGCCTCTGACGTGGAGCCGCCGGAAGATCCGCTGGCCCGGCGGATCGCGCATCGGGCCGAGCGACGCCGGCAAGCCCGCCGCCATCGCGAGCGCGGGACCTGGTTCGGGCTCGGGATGTATGGCATGGTCGGGTGGTCGATCGCGATTCCCACCGTGCTCGGCGTCGCGGCGGGAATCTGGGTCGATGCCCGCTGGCCCAGCCGCTTCTCGTGGACACTGATGCTGATGATCGGCGGACTCCTGGTGGGATGCTGGAACGCCTGGTACTGGATCTCCGTGGAGCAGCGGGAGATTCGCGGCCCGGACGACGAGGAGACGAAGAAGAGGAACGATGAGTGACATCCCGGGAGCGTTGCTCGGGCTCTCGACGGCAGGCGGCGTCGTCATCGGACTGCTGTATTTCGGTACGCTCTGGTGGACCGTGCGCCGGATCCGCCCGGCGCAGCATTCGGCGGCGCTCGTGGCCGCAAGCTTCCTGATCCGCGCGGCGCTGGCGGCGGGGGCGCTCGTGTTCGTCTCGGGCGGAGACCCGCTTCCGCTGCTCGCCGCGGTGGCCGGTTTCCTGATCGCGCGCACGATCCTGATCCGGACCGTGAGAAAGCCGCTTCAGGCAGAAGCCGGCGGCGGGCATCGCGCGCACGGAACAGGGATCGCGGCGAAGAGGGAATAGATGGAGATCACGCCTGACCAGGTGATCTATGGGCAGTGGGGACCCATTGTCGTGAACGCCACGCTGGTGTGGAGCTGGGTCGTCGCCGCGATCCTCGTCGCCGGGTCGTGGGCGCTGTCCCGTGGCATCAGAACCGACGGGACGCTGACGCGCGGCCAGAACCTGCTCGAAGCGATCGTGTCGGTGATCCTCGACCAGATCCGTGACGTCAGCGGGCAGCGCCCGGAACCGCTGCTGCCGTTCGTCGGCACCCTCTTCCTCTTCATCCTCACCGCCAACGTGCTGAGCATCGTCCCGGGGTACGTCGCCCCCACCAGTTCCCTCTCGACGACCGCCGCGCTCGCGATCGCCGTGTTCGTGGCGGTGCCGGTGTTCGGCATTCGCCGTCACGGATTTCGCGGTTACCTGAGGCACTACGCCCAGCCATCGCTCTTCGTGCTCCCGTTCACGGTCATGGGGGAGCTGTCGCGGACGCTGGCGCTGGCGCTTCGACTGTTCGGGAACATGATGAGCGGAACGGTGGTTGCCGCGCTGCTTCTGAGTCTCGCGCCGCTGTTCTTTCCCGCGATCATGCAGGCGTTCGGTTTGCTGATCGGCGTGATCCAGGCGTACATCTTCGCCATGCTGGCGATGGTCTACATCGCATCGGCCACTCGCACCCACGACGAGAAGGCCGCCTTATCCACATCCAAATCGGAGGAATGATGGCTCAACTGAGTGGTCTTGACTGGATCGGCATCGTCTCCATCATCATGGCCTCGGTCGCGGTCAGTGTGGGATCGATCGCGCCGGCCCTGGCCGAGGGGCGGGCCGTCGCGCAGGCGCTCGCCTCGATTGCCCAGCAGCCCGACGAAGCGAACGCGATCAGCCGCACGCTCTTCATCGGCCTCGCCATCGTCGAGTCGTCGGGGATCTATTGCTTCGTGATCGCGATCGTCCTCATCTTCGCCAACCCGTTCTGGAACACGCTGCTGTCGAACGCGGGCAGATAAGACGTTGCTGATCGACCCGTTCACTATCGCCGCCCAGCTCGTCAACTTCGCGCTGCTGGTCTGGCTTCTGCGCCGGTTCCTCTACGGACCCGTGACGCGTGCGATGAAAGCTCGTGAGGCGCGCGTGCGCGAGGAGGTCGAGGAGGCCCGGCGCCTGCGCGCCGAAGCCGAAGCGGAAGGGGAGCGATACCGGACGCTGCTGGCGACGCTCGAAGCGGAGCGCGAGACCAGGCTCGGCGAGATGCGCGCAGAGCTGGACGCGATCCGCCAGGCACAAGTGCGGGAGATTCGTGCCGAGATGATGGGACTGCGGGAGCGCTGGACCCGTACGCTCGAACAGGAGAAAGAGGCCTTCCTCCAGCAGTTGCGTGTGCAGGTCGCACGGGGCAGCGTCGCCGTGATGCGCCGCGCCCTGAAAGAGCTGGCCGACGATGATCTGGAAGATCGCCTGATCACGCGCTTCGTGGAACGGTTGGCGGCAATGAAGGCCGAGGATCGCGAGCGCCTCGTGGCTGCCGCGCGCGAAGAAGGGCAGACGGTCTTCGTTCGCACGGCGCGTCCTTCTTCCGGCGCGCAGCGCGCGGTCCTCACAGAGGCACTGGCAAAGATCTTCGGCCACGAGTTCTCGCCGCGCTTCGAGACGAATCCTGATCTCGTGGCCGGCGTGGAGCTGCGAGCCGGTGGACTGAAGGTGGGCTGGACGCTCGACGACTACCTCGACGGCATCGAAGAGACGATGCGCGAGACGTTCCATGAGACGACGGTAACGAGTGGAGCCGAAGGTGGCGCCTGAGGACGCGCTGCGCGACGAACTCGCACGTGTCACAGCCATGCTGTCGCGGGCCATCGAGGCAGGGCCCGCGGATCTCGCCATCACCGAAGTCGGGACGGTGCAGTCGGTGACGCGAGGGATTGCACGGATCTCAGGACTTCCCGGTCTCGGGTCAGAAGAACTGGTCGAATTCTCCGGCGGTGTCACCGGCCTGGTCTTCAACCTCGATCCCGGCGAGGTGGGCATCATCCTCCTCGGCGAGGGGCGACACATCTCCGCCGGAAACGACGTGCGCCGCACGGGCCGGGTCGCCGACGTGCCGGTCGGTCCCGCCCTGCTCGGACGGGTCGTCGATCCCACCGGTGCGCCCCTGGACAACGCGGGACCGGTTCGGTCCTCCGTCCGCTTTCTGCTGGAGCGCGAGGCGCATCCCATCATGGACCGTGCCCCGGTGGAGGTGCCGCTTCAGACCGGGATCAAGGCCGTCGACGCGCTGGTGCCCATCGGACGAGGGCAGCGGGAACTGATCCTCGGCGACCGTCAGACCGGGAAGTCGTCGCTCGCCCTCGACACGATCCTGCATCAGAAGGGGCAGGGGGTGATCTGCGTCTACTGCGCGATCGGCCAGCGGGCGGCCTCGGTTGCGAGCGTCATTGCCGAACTGCGGCGACATGATGCGATTGAGTACAGCATCGTGGTCGTGGCGTCCGGTGAGGATCCACCGGGGCTCCAGTACATCGCGCCGTACGCGGCAACGAGCATTGCCGAGTTCTTCATGGAGGACGGGCAGGACGTGCTGGTCGTCTACGACGACCTGACGCGCCATGCGCAAGCCTATCGTGAGCTGTCACTCCTCCTGCGGCGTCCGCCCGGGCGGGAGGCGTTTCCGGGGGATATCTTCTACATTCACGCGCGGCTGTTGGAGCGCGCCACGCACCTGCGTCCGGAATTCGGGGGCGGATCGATGACCGCGCTCCCGATCATCGAGACCGAGGCGCAGAATCTCTCCGCGTACATCCCCACCAACCTGATCTCGATCACTGACGGCCAGATCTATCTCTCACCGGACCTCTTCCGGCGAGGGATCCTGCCGGCGGTGGACGCTGGGCTCTCCGTATCGCGCGTCGGCGGAAAGACCCAGCTGCCCGCCTACCGTTCGGTGGTCTCGGACCTGCGGCTGTCGTACAGCCAGTTCGAGGAACTCGAGGCCTTCGCCCGCTTCGGCACGCGTCTCGACGAGGACACACGCCGCACGCTTGCGCGCGGCGAACGGGTTCGCGAGGTGTTGAAGCAGCCCCAGTACGCGACGGTCCCCGCGCCGGCGCAGATCGTGACGCTCCTGGCGCTGACCGCGGGGCTTTTCGATCGGCTTCCGCTCTCGCGGATCGCCGATGCCGAACGCGTCGTCATCGGCGCCGTGCGCGGCGAACTTCCCGAGGTCTGGATCCGCATCGCGCAGGGGACCGCCTTCCCCGACGAGGATCGCCAGCGCGTCCTCACGCTGGCGCGCCGCCGCATCGACGAGGCCTTCGCAGACGCAGCCGATGCAGACGACTGAGGCGCTCCGCCGGCGGCTCGAAACGACCGAGGACCTGCGCTCCATCGTGCGGACGATGAAGGCGCTGGCGACCGTGAGCATCCGCCAGTACGAGGAGGCGGTTGCATCGCTGGAGTTGTACGCGCGCGCGGTGGATCTCGGGATGCAGGCGCTTCTGCATCAGCGTCCCGAAGCGGTGCGCGAGATGTCCCGTCAGCCCCCCGTGCGCGCGGCGGCCATCGTCTTCGGGTCGGATCAGGGGCTCTGCGGCGCCTTCAACGAACAGATCGCCGCCCGCTTCTTCGAGTCGCGGCTCCCGCCGAACGGCTCCGGCACGAGTGGGCCGGTTCTCGCGGTGGGCGCCCGCGTGGCGGCCCGCCTCCAGGAGGGCGGAGCATCACTCGCCGGCGCGTTGACGCTGCCGTCGTCGGCGCCGATGATCGGTCCGCTCGTGGGCCGGATCCTGGAGCGAATCGACGCGTGGCGTGCATCGAACGAACTGGATGGCGTTCGCCTCTACTTCAACAAGTCCGATCCCAAAGCGATCTACCGTCCTCGCGCCGAGGTGCTGCTCCCGATCGACATGGCCTACCTGCGTGCCCTCGCCGCCGCGCGGTGGCGTCCGCGGGCGCTTCCCGCACTCTCCACCGACTGGGACACGCTCTTCGCGGCAGTCGTTCGCGAGCACCTGTTCGTGTCGCTGCACCGCGCGATCGCCGAGTCGCTCGCCAGCGAACACGCGGCGCGCCGGGCCGCGATGCATGCCGCCGAACGAAACATCGATGACCGGCTTGCGGTGCTGCGAGGCGAGTTCAACCAGCACCGGCAGCGATCGATCACCACGGAGCTGCTGGACATCGTGTCGGGATACGAGGTGTTGAGGGGAGAGGATGCCGTCCGAGCCGACTGAACGGTTCGACGGTCAGCGCCAGGCGATCAGCGGGAGTTCGATTGGCACGCGTGCGTCGGGATGATATGGCACGACACGCGGCGTGAAGTGCCAGAACGGGCGTGCGGTCTTGATCGTCGCGCGGTAGAGCAGTCCTTTGCCGGCATCAGGCTTCGATTCGTCCCGCAGCATGTCGTGAATCGACGGCCGTTCGGTGCCCTCGGGATCGGCGTAGAGTTCCACGCGGACGGCGTCCGCTGCAATCTCTCCCAGGTACACCGGCACCGACACCTCGAGCAGACCGTCCGCCGAAGCGGCCGTCATGTCGCCGAAGCGAATGCCGGACCAGTGTTGCGCGAGGTGCCGTGACCACGCGTCGAGTTCCGAAGCGAGGGCGTTCCTGTTGGCGATCCGCTGGCGATAGGAGGATGCGGCGGGCAGATACGCCTGCTCGACGTACTCCTGCAGCATCCGTACGCTGCTGAACCTCGGGGCGAGCGAGGCCATGCTGGCCCGCATCAGTGCGATCCACGTCCGCGGAAGGCCGTCGGCGTCGCGCTCGTAAAAGGACGGGACGATCTGCTCTTCGAGCAGGGTGTACAGCTGCCCGGCGTCGTGCGCGTCCTGGTCCTGGCGCTGGGAGGAATCCCCAACCGCCCAACCATACTCCGGCTGAAACGCCTCCGCCCACCAGCCGTCCAGCGTCGACAGGTTCAGCCCGCCGTTCACCAGCACTTTCATGCCGCTCGTTCCACTCGCTTCCCACGGACGGCGCGGCGTATTGATCCAGACGTCCACGCCTTCGACGAGTTCGTTGGCCAGCCGCATGTCGTAATCGTCGAGGAACACGACGTGGCGCCTCGCCTCGGGACGGGAGGCGAACTGCGCCCACTGCTGGATCAGCGCCTTGCCCTGTTCGTCCTGCGGATGCGCTTTGCCGGCGACGATGAGTTGTACGGGACGCTGTGGATTGGTGAGCAGCCGCAGCAGCCGTGCCGGATCGGTGAGCAGCAGGTTGGGTCGTTTGTATTCCGCGAAGCGCCTGGCAAAGCCCAGTGTCAGAACATCGGGCGCCAGCACGTGACGTACCGTCTCGGCGGCCGCCTGCAGATTGTTGTACCGGGCCAGTTGCCGCGTCAGCCGTTCTCGCGCATATCTCACGAGATCCTCGCGCTCCCGGGTGAGCAGCTTCCAGAGATCCTGGTCCGTCAGCTCGAGAACGTCGGCAGTCAGCGCGGAGACGTCGCCGCGCCATCGCTCCTTGCCGGCCGCGCGGGTCCAGACGGCGTCCGTCCACCGCGAGTCCCACGACGGCACGTGCACGCCGTTGGTGACATGGTCCACCGGGATCTCGCGCCCGGGCCAGCGCGGATACAACCCGGCGAACAACCGCCGGCTCACCTCGCCGTGCAGCCGGCTGACGCCGTTGACGAACGAGCTGCCGCGCATGGCCAGCCACGCCATGTTGAACGGTTCGTGCAGATCGTCGGGACTGCGCCGTCCCAGCGCGAGCAGTTCGGGCCACGACAGGCCGAGGCCGTGAACGTACTCGTGGAAGCACGGGCGGTTCCTGTCGATCTCGGCGGTGGAGAACGTATCGAAGCCCGCCGGCACCGCGGTGTGCGTGGTGAAGACGTTCCCGGCGCGTGTCGCCCAGAGCGCTTCGCGGAACGTCACGCCGTGCTGCCGCATGAAATCGCGCGCGCGCTCGATCACGACGAACGCCGCGTGCCCCTCGTTCAGATGACAGACCTCGATTTCGAGTCCGAGCGCCTGGATCAGGCGCCAGCCGCCGACACCGAGGATGACCTCCTGGAGCAGACGGGTTTCGGAGTTCCCGCCGTAGAGGGTGCCGGTCAACCCGCGATCGGCCGGCGTGTTGAACGGATCGTTGCTGTCGAGCAGGTACAGCGTCGTCCGGCCGAGCGTGACCTGCCAGGTCCGCAGCAGGATGGTCCGGTCCGCGAAGGCCAGCGAGATGCGCAGCCGCGCACCGGCCGGCCCGGCGACTGGCTGCACCGGGAGGGTGGCGGGGTCGTTGAACGGATAGAACTCGGACTGCCGGCCGCTGCGGTCGAGCACCTGGCGGAAATAGCCTTGCTGCCAGAGGATGCCGATACCGATGACCGGCACGCCGAGATCGCTTGCGGTTTTCAGATGATCGCCGGCGAGCACGCCGAGACCGCCGGAATACAGCGGAAGGGCCTCGTGTATCCCGAATTCCATGCTGAAGTACGCCACCCGCGGCAGCGTCTCCGTGCCTTCGGGGCGCCAGGCCGGCGTGGCGCGATAGCGTTGCTCCGATTCCTCGAGCGCCTGCACGTCGCGCAGAAAGGCAGCGTCTTCGGCGAGTTGCTCGAGCCGTTCCACCGGGACGTACTGCAGCAGCAGCCACGGGTTCTGCGTGCGTTCCCAGAGTGTCTCGTCCAGCCGCTTCCAGACGGCATCACCCGCGTGGTGCCAGGCCCAGTGCACGTCCAGCGCAAGCGCGCTCAGGCGTGCCAGCGGTTCAGGGAGAGGTCTGGAGATCGAGTCAATCGGCCGCGAGGGCATCGTCACAACTCGCCATCCGTGACGCGCTTCAGGCCTTCAGCCAGTCAGGACAGTTGAACTGCGGAGCCGTCTCGTACGCCGGAGATCCTGTCTCTCGCAGGACTTCAGGGCAGCAGGACGCGAGCACACGACGTTCGAACGCGGTCACTTCGCCCGGCGTCATTCGCGCGAACGCCTCCGGGTCGAAGGCACTCGCGCTTTCGACGTCCGCGTCATCGACGCGAATCACTTCCGCCGTTTGGTCGAACCACGCGGATCCGATTGGAATCAGACGCCGCTCACCGCCGGAGCCGGCCCGCTCCAGCACGAGATACAGCGGGTTGTCTGACGTCGCCGAGAGCAGCACGCCGTCGAACTCCCCGACGCGCTGGTCCCGAGTGTTCAGCACGTCGACGCGTGGAACCGGCCGGCACGACGGCCCGAGGTCCGGTGGCTGCGCGTAGCGAAGCGACGGTCCCTCTGACGATTGTGACTCTTGCATAGACACTCTCACTTGCAGTGCCTCTCCGCATGCAAGGGCGCCGCCGAAACGCGTGACCGCGAACACACCGACCAGCGCGGCTGGACATTCGCGTCGTAATCGGCTGAGCATTTTCGCCGTGCAAGGGACAACCGTTCGTTTCATAGCAGAAGGGCGATGCTTTCATTTTGAAGGGTAGACACGCCACGCGAGGGTGTCACGCCCGTGCCGCCGGCGGTCGAGAAGTTGCACGTGGGCTTTGCATCAGCATCGCTTCAATCGACCGGAAAGGACAGACATGCCAACACGCAAAGCACACGCACGATGGGAAGGCACGCTCAAGGAGGGGAAGGGGACGATCGATTTCGGCAGTGGCGCGTTCAAGGGCGCCTACTCGTTCGGCTCGCGGTTCGAGCAGGGGACGGGGACGAACCCGGAGGAGTTGCTGGGCGCCGCGCATGCCGGCTGCTTCGCCATGGCGCTGTCGCTGATCCTGGGCCAGGCTGGCTTCACGCCGAATTACATCGACGCCACGGCCAACGTTACGATCGAGCCTCAGGGCGGCGGCTTCAAGATCACGCGCAGCCACATCATCTGCAAGGCCCGCGTGGAGGGCATCGATGCCGCCGCGTTCGCCACCCACGCCGAGACGGCGAAGGCGAACTGCCCGGTATCGCAAGCGCTCGCGGGGACGGAGATCACGCTCGAGGCCACGCTCGACGCCTGACGAAGGCCGGCGGCTGGCGCGTGCCTCGAGGCGGTATTCGAGCAGCTGTCTCGAGACCTCACCGCCAAGGACGCCCGGAACGCAGAGTGTTTTGACGTGGGCCGAACGACGTCCTAT
This sequence comes from Vicinamibacterales bacterium, assembly GCA_036401215.1. Classification (GTDB taxonomy): domain Bacteria; phylum Acidobacteriota; class Vicinamibacteria; order Vicinamibacterales; family 2-12-FULL-66-21; genus JACDCA01. The sequence continues at coordinate 30,287 of DASWVN010000120.1, forward strand.
GCCTGCGGAGTGCCGCGCACGGTGAGCACTGGACACGACGCGCCGCGCACGACCTGCTGGGTTGTCGACCCAAAGAGCGCCAGGCCGACACCGCCCCTGCCTTGCGCTCCCATCACGATCAGGTCGGCCGGCGCCGCCTCCGCCGCGCGAAGGATCTCGCGGTGGGCCCGGCCGATGACGACCATATCCTCGATCTCGCAGAAGGCGCTCGACTCCTTATCGACGAGCGAACGGAGACGTTCCCGGGCGTCCTGGACCAGCTGACCGCGTATTTCCGGCACGTTGAAGTGCGCATACGCGCGCGGTTCCTCTTCGGGCAGCCACTCGATGGCGTGCAGGAGCGTGACGAGCCCACCGGCCTGTCTGGCGAGTTGCAGCGCGAATCCCAGGGCCTGTAGCGCGCCCGGCGAGAAGTCGACCGGGCAGAGAATCCGTTTGAAGGTGACGTCCGCGCTCGCGGCGGTGGTATGCGGCGATACCGTGAGTACCGGACAGGGGGCTTCGTGCAGCACGGTCTCGGCCACCGACCCCAGGAGCAGCCGCTTGAACCCGCGACGTCCATGCGTGCCGATCACGATCAGGTCGGCTTTCGTCTTCAGTGCCTGATCGACGATGGTCGCGGACGCATCTCCGGCCTCGGCGATTAGATGTGCCTTCGGCAAGACCCCCGCGGGCTCGAGCTGCCGCCGCATTTCCTCCAGGACCTGCTCGCGGGCCGGCGGGGTCATGAACTGAACGGGGGCGCCGAGCGCGGATCGAACCTGCATCGGTTCGAACGTCGGAACGACGTGCAGCACCGTCAACCGGGCCCCATACCATCGCGACAGGGCGGCCGCGTGTGCGAGGGCCGGGTTCGTCGTATCGCTGAAATCAACCGGACACAGGATGTGCTTGAAGTCGGTCACTGTCACTCTCCATTCATGGACGCGCGGCGCGCGTCACCGGAACAAATTCGTGCGCGCGAGATCGACGAGTTCGTCGCCGCGGCCGTTCAGGACCGCCTTCGCCATGTACAACGCGAACCCGCCCACCTGCTCCATCTCCAGCGACGGCGGCATGATGAGTTCCTGCGTGTTGACGCGCACGTCGAGCAGCGCGGGGCCATCGTAGTGCAGGATCTGCTCGAGCGCCGGCCGCAGCTGCTCGGGGCTGTCGACGGCGACCCCGAGCATGCCGGTGGTCTCGGCGAGTTTCGCGAAATCCGGATTCACCAGGTCGACGCCGCGGTCGAGAAATCCTGCCGCCCGCATCTCGAGCTGCACGAAGCCGAGCGACGCGTTGTTGAACACCACGAGCTTCACAGGGAGGCCGACCTGGCGAAGCGTCAGGAGATCGCCCAGCAGCATCGACAGACCGCCGTCCCCCGACATGCTGATCACCTGGCGGTCCGGATGCGCCAGCTGCGCCCCGATGGCCTGCGGCAACGCGTTCGCCATCGATCCGTGCGTGAAGGACCCGAGCAGGCGGCGGCGTCCATTCATCGTGAGATAGCGGGCCGCCCACACCGTCGGGGTCCCAACGTCACACGTGAAGATCGCGTCATCAGCCGCCATCTCGTCGAGCGTCCGCGCGGCGAACTGCGGGTGAATCGGCTTCACCCCGGGAACGCCGGTCGCCAGATCGTCGAGCCCCCGGCGCGCCCGGCGATAGTGCGCGAGCGACGCTTCCAGGTGGCCTCGGGCCGTCTTGCGCGTGAGCCTTGGCAGCAACGCCTGAAGCGTGGCCTTCACGTCACCGACCATGCCGAGGTCGAGCCGCGTCCGGCGTCCGAGCTGCTCGCGCCGGAGATCAACCTGGATCGTACGGGCGTTGTCCGGGTAGAACTGCTGATAGGGGAAATCGGTGCCAAGCATCAAGAGGGCATCGCAGTCCTTCATCGCCAGGTATCCGGACGCGAACCCGAGGAGCCCGGTCATACCGACGTCGAACGGATTGTCGTACTCGATGAACTCCTTCCCCCGCATCGCGTGGACGACCGGCGCCGCCAGGGCATCGGCCGTCGCGATGAGTTCGGCATGCGCGTCGCGACAACCGGCTCCGCCGAGGATCGTGACGTTGCTGGCTCCGTTCAACAGCTCCGCGGCCGCCGCCACCTCCGCCTCGGATGCGCAGATCGCGGGACGTTCGTAACTCACGTGCACGCGCGGCGCACGCTGTTCCGCCGGCCTGAGCGCCACATCACCGGGAAGGACGATGACGGCAACCCCTGATTGGCCCACCGCGGTTTGAATGGCGATCTCGAGCAGGCGCGGCACCTGCCCGGGATCCGTGATCACTTCGCAGAAGTGACTGCAGTCGGTGAACAGCCGCTCCGGATGCGTCTCCTGAAAATATCCGCTGCCGAGTTCGCGGCTGGGTATGTGCGCCGCGATGGCCAGAACAGGAACCCGGCTGCGATGACAGTCATACAAGCCGTTGATCAGGTGCAGATGGCCGGGGCCCGAGCTGCCCACGCAAACGCACAGCTTGCCGGTGAGGTGGGCTTCGGCGCCGGCCGCAAAGGCCCCCGCTTCCTCGTGCCGCACCGGAACCCAGGAGATGTCGTCGTGGTTGAAGATCGCATCGGTGAGGCCGTTCAATGAATCCCCGGCGACACCGTAGACACGCCTTACTCCCACGCTCGCCAACACATCGACGATCACCTGCGCGACTGTGGTCTTCATGGCCATGGCTGGACTTTACCTGACTCTCAACCGCGACGGGTGCGTGAACCGGCTCGCCCGGGACGAGCCGCTGCGCCAGATCGCCGGACGGACGAAGGCCGGCGGCGCTTCGCTTCGAGGTACTCCTTCAGCGCCACCGCATTGTTGTGTTGTTGATCGTGGGAGCTGTAGACCAGCGTCACCGTACCGCGCCTGGCGGCCGAGAGGATAGGCTCCCAGGACTCCGGGCGCGAGTCGAGTTCACGGAAGTACCGTGTGCGGAACTGCGCCCATTTCTCTGGATCGTGACCGAACCATTGCCTCAGTTCCGTGCTGGGTCCGACGTCTTTCAGCCACGCCGTCAGCTGCAGCTTGTCTTTCGCCACACCACGCGGCCACAAGCGCTCGACGAGGAATCGCGTGCCGTCGGCCGGAGAGGCTGGATCGTAGACGCGTTTCAGTTTGACCATCGTCTTTTTTTCTCCGTAGACGTCTTGCACGAACGCGCACGTCACTTCCGGTCCGATACCCATGCCGCGGCGTCGCGATCCGTCCACCAGACCACCGATCCTTCGGCGAGGCGGATCCCGGCGGCCGGATACTTGATCAAGTCGCCGGCCCCTTCGAGCACGTTTCGGAGCGCGTCCGCTTTCGATGCCCCCGCGACCAGGACGTAGACGGCCGCGGCTCGAGTGAGCGCCGGCAACGTCAACGTGAGCCGCACGGCGGGATCGACCGGCGCCTGTGCCGCCACGACCCACCGCGTCCTCTCCGCTAACGCGAGCGATCCGGGAAAGAGCGATGCGGTGTGGCCGTCGTCTCCAATGCCCAGCAGGACGAGGTCGAAATGAGGCCAGTCCCCGGCGAAGCGGCTTCGCAGCGTACGCTCGTAGTCCCGGGCCGCTTCGTCCGCGCCCGGAAAGTGCGTCGGCATGGGGTGGATATTGTCCGGTGGACACGGCACATGATCCAGCAGTGCCTCTTTCGCCATCCGGTAATTGCTGCGGGGATCGTCGGGCGGAACGTAGCGTTCATCTCCCCAGAAGACGTGGACGTTCCCCCAGGGCACCTGCGCCTGGAACCGCGAGGCCAGCAGCCGATACAGCGTACGAGGTGTACTCCCGCCCGATAACACGATCGAACATGTGCCGCTCCTTCGCACGGCATCGTTGATCGTGGCGACGGCCGCCTCGGCCGATTGGAAGCTCAGATCATCCAGATCCGCACACACGCGTAAATCCGGCTCCGCGGACGGCCGGCCCGGTGTCATGAGTGCGCTCCACTGGAAGGAGCCTTGACCAGACTCCGCAGGTCCACACTTTCATCGCGGAGCCGGTGTGGGTCGGCTGTCGTCCGCGCCTTGATCAGCGGCATGGCTCGGCGAAGCTCCTTGCCGCGATTCAAGGCGACGACGGCGTCGATGCGTCCCTGGCGCAGATAGAAGGCGATGAAAGACCGGCTGTCCAGTTCGCCACGCACGACGACCTCGTCCGATGTCTGGTGGAACCCGGCGTACTGGAGATTGACGTCGTACTGATCCGACCAGAACCAGTGGACGGGGTCGTAGGGCTTGCCGGCGCCGAGCATGCTCCTGGCCGCCGCGGCGCCCTGGAGCATCGCGTTCTGCCAGTGCTCGACGCGCATCCGCTGTTGAAACAGCGGGTGATCGTGGTTGGCTACGTCACCCGCCGCGTAGACGTCCGGAAGGTTCGTACGGCAATACTCATCCACGAGGATCCCGTTCTCGATCTCGATGCCGCTCTCGGTGGCGACATCGACAACGGGTTCGACGCCCACGCCGACCACCGCGAAGTCACAATCGACGCGCCGGCCTCCCGTGGTGATCACGCGTTCGACGCGTCCGTCCCCCTCGAATCGCGCCACGCCATCGTCGAAGATCGTCTCGACGCCGTGTTCCCGGTGAATCGCGGCCATCACCTGAGCGATGTCCCGGCCAAGGATGCGAAACAGAGGGGCCGGTGCGGGATCGATGGCGACGACCTCGACGCCTTTCTGGCGCAGCGAGGCCGCAACCTCGCAGCCGATGAAGCCCATGCCGATCACGGCCGCCTTGCGGCCGGCCACGATCTCGGTGCGAAGCGCATCCGCGTCATCGACAAAGCGGAGATCGAAGACGTTCCGCAGGTCGAGACCCGGGATCGGCGGACGGCGGTTGCGGGCCCCGGTTGCGATCAGGAGCTTGTCGTAGCCGACGGATCCTCCGTCAGCCAGGGCGACCGTCCGCCCGGCAGGATCGATCCGCGTCGCCTTGACGCCGAATCGAGTGTCGATTCCATTGGATTCGTAGAAGCCGGCCGGCCGGACGAACGCCTTCTCGAAGGGCACTTCACCGCGCAGGTACTGTTTGGAGAGGGGCGGACGTTCGTAGGGAGGATACGGTTCTTCACCGATGAGGATGACGTTGCCATCGAAGCCATCCTGCCGGAGCGTCGCGGCGGCCGTGCCGCCAGTCAGACTTGCCCCGATGATGACGAACGTTGGGGGCATGTCAGACCTCGACCACGAGGTTGCCCTGTTCGACCTGGAGGGGGTAGGCCCTGACGGGCTCCGGTGCTGGTGGCGCGAGTACCGCGCCTGTCGTCACGTCGAACTGGGCGCCGTGGCAGCCACACGTGACGACTGTCCCCTCCAGCGTGCCTTGGTCCGCGAGCGAACACTGTTCGTGCGTGCAGGTATCGTCGATCGCGAAGAAGCGTCCATCCACATTCGCGACGGCGATACGAACGCCTTTCACGTCGAAGGCGGCAAGCTCGCCGGGTTTGACGTCAGCGGTGGTCCCAACGGTCACGGATCTCGTCATCGTCATGGATGCTCCTTCAAGGGCGCCGTGGCGCGTCCATCGTTTGACGCAAGGCCGAGGCCGGTCCCCGCCCGGTCGCTCGCGTCACTTTGCTGATGTTCTTACGGGTCGAAGGGGAAGCGAGGGAGTTGCGGGCGCGCGTCAGCATTCAAAATGTAATGACCATACTGCAATCTGAACGGAGCCAATCGCTACGCGAGCAGGCCGTACTGCTTCATCTTGCGCCATAGGGTCACGGTGCTGATCTCGAGGGCCTCGGCGGTTAGCCGCCGGTTGCCCTGGAAGCGTTCGAGCGCCCGCGCGATGGTTGCCCGTTCCTGGTCCCGGAGGGCCAGGCTGTCGTCCGGCACCAGGTGCCGCGGCGTCTGGGCGATTTCCGGCGGCAGTTCGCGGGGCCCGATGGTGTCGCCGCGCGCCACGATGACCGCACGTTCGATCGCGTGCTGGAGTTCACGAACGTTGCCGGGCCACCGGTAGTGCATCAGCGCGGTCATGGCGTCGGCCGACACGGCGCGTACGTCCTTTCCGACCCGTTGCGCCGCCCGCCGCACGAAGTCGTGGACGAGGAGCGGGATGTCCTCGCGGCGCTCGCGCAGCGGGGGAACCGTGATCACGAACGCCCCGAGCCGGAAGTAGAGGTCCTCGCGGAAGGTGCCGGCGGCCACGGCGGCTCGCAGATCGCGATTCGTCGCGGCCACGACTCTGGCGTTGACCTTGAGCGTGCGTTCGGCGCCCACGCGCCGGATCTCGCGTTCCTGCAGGGCGCGTAGAAGCTTCGCCTGCACCGTCGGCGCAACCTCGCCGATCTCGTCGAGGAACAGTGTGCCGTTGGTCGCAACTTCGAACAGGCCGGCCTTGTCGCGAACCGCGCCAGTGAAGGCTCCCCGCACGTGCCCGAAGAGTTCGGACTCGAGGAGCGTTTCGGTCAGCGCGGCGCAGTTGATCGAGACGAACGGTCCGCCGGCGCGCGGGCTCTGATCGTGGATCATCCGCACGATGAACTCCTTGCCGGTGCCGCTCTCGCCATGGATGAGGACCGTCGTATCCAGCGGAGCGACCCGCGCGGCAAGCTCCAGGACGTCCTGCATCGCCTCGCTGCCGGCGATGAACTGTTTTGACGCGGCGTGCCGGGCGACGCGCTCGCGCAGCAGGTCCAGTTCGCGTTCCCGTGTCGCCAGCAGGCGCTCCCGCCGGTCGACGTCGTGCAACCGCCGGTGCACGATCCGGCGAAGGCGCTCGACCTCCCGCCCGAGGCTGCCACCGTGAAAATCGGCGCGAAGATCCTCGAGCTGGTCGCCCCAGCTTGCCGCGTCCTTGCCGACGACGGTGCAGTGTGGCGCGCCCTGAGCGAGGCACTCGCGTTCCCGGAAATAGATTTCCTGCCCCAGACAGGCGCTCGCGTAGCCGCTCGCGTATCCCACCAGCGACCAGCAGACGGGCGTGCTGCTCGTTTCGTAATGATCCACGTGCTGCTCGGCGACGTACGACTCGTGCCACCGCACTTCTTCGAGAAAGCGGCGGGACGCGGCATCGTGTTCGAGCGTCACGACCTCGGCCCGCACGATGCCTTCGAGCCGGTGCAGCACGACTCCGGCCTGCAGTCCGTCGACCGGCGCCGGCCACTTCGACCGGTCGCGCAGGCTGATCGCGTCATGGTAGCCGTCGGCGTACCCGAACCGCAGGAACAGGCGCCTGGCGGTTTCGTGCCCCAGGGTGTCGATCAGTTCCTTGCGCATCAATCCGAGGGCCGCGGCGCTCAGGAGCACCATCCGCTGTTCGTGCAGGCGGATGATGCCTCGATCGGGACGAAAGTCGAGAAGCTCAGCGAGATGGTGGGGTTCCAGATGCGCCGGTTGGAGAAGCGGCAGGTCCTTCGATTTCACAACAGCCTACATACCTATCTTAGGTCGGCGCTCCAGGCGGTGACAGAACTCTCCCGCCAGGCCGCAGGTCAAACGGCCCGCGCATCGCGATTGCACGTATGTGGTGAGTTATTCTGGCGAGACCGTCTCCGTCATCGACATGTCCGCCCTCCTGCTCAGTCTCTTCGTGGCGACGACCGGGCTTTCTGACTCCGGCGTTCCGCAGCAGTCCCAGCCGGCGAAGCCCGCCCAGGTTCATGCGCACGTCGCCGTGACGGCCCCCTTGCTCACACCGACGAAGGAAACGTCGGGCACCGCATGGCTGCCGCCGGTGACGCCGATGTACGGCGTGCACCAGCCGTGGCGCGGATGGGACGTGCGGGTGAACGGCATCGCCTTCTTACAGGTGGTCTACGAACCGCGCGATCGTCACAGGACTGGAGGGGCCGGCACGCGGCAGGGCGGAAGCGTGAACTGGGGGATGTTCGCGGCCCGGCGGGGTCTGGCCGGCGGGCGATTCGGCGTTCGGACGATGTTCAGTGCGGAGCCGTGGACGGTGCCCGGCTGCGGATCTCTGAGTTTTCTGGCGACGGGCGAGGTGTGCGATGGCGACTCGATCCACGACCGGCAACAGCCGCACGATCTGTTCATGGAGCTTGCCGTCGACTACGACCGCACACTCCGCGGCGCTTGGCGGTGGCAGGTCTACGCCGGGCTTGCCGGCGAACCCGCGCTCGGACCGCCAGGCTATCCGCATCGGGCATCCGCCATGGCCAACCCGGCCGGACCGATCACGCATCACTGGCTGGACTCGACGCACGTCACCTTCGGCGTCGTCACGGTGGGCGTGCACAATCAACGGTGGAAGGCCGAAGTGTCCGCGTTCAACGGACGCGAACCAGACGACAGCCGCGTCGATCTCGATCTCGGGGCCTTCGACTCGGTGGCGGGGCGGCTCTCGTTTCTGCCGACGGACCGCCTGGCCCTCCAAATATCGGCGGCGCGCCTGCGCGACGCGTACACCGACTTTCCGTTTCCGAATCAGGACCACGCGACGCGGGTGACCGCGTCCGCCATGTATCACCTGCCGCTCGGCGAGAAGAGCTTCTGGGCGACGACCCTGGCCTATGGAGCCAATCGCGCGCGCGAGATCGTGCCCGGCGACGTGCTCGATGCCACCACGAGCGCCGCGCTGCTCGAGAGCAGCGCGACCTTCTCGGATCGGCACACGGTATTTGCGAGGGGCGAGATCGCCGGCACGCCGGCGCATCATCTGCACGCGCTCGAGTACTCGACCTCGGTGTTCGCCGTCGGGAAGGTGCAGATCGGGTACGTCCGCCACTTCGAGACGCGCGGGGGACTGGTGCCCGGCATTGGCGCGACCGCCTCGCTGAGCGTGGTCTCGCCGGAACTGGCATCCCGTTACTCCGGCCGGGTCGCGCCAGGCTTCGGGGTGTTCTTCAGCCTCCAGGCCGGGCGGCATCAGATGTAACCAGGGTCCCGTCGGTTCGAAGGCCTCGCGCGGCTTCGGCAATCAGCTCGAACGAGCGGAGCCGCCGCTCGAAGTCGAACACGTCCGACACGACGATCAGTTCGTCCGCCTTCGTGCGATCGACGAACGCCTGCAATCCCTGACGCACCGTGTCGACGCTGCCGACCACGCTGCAGGCGAGCATCTGGGACGCGTGGAGCCGCTCGTGCGGCAGCCAGTACGTGTCGATGTCGTCGATCGGCGGCTGCATGACGCGTCGGGTGCCGCGCAGCAGGTCCGCGAACGACATCTGTTGCGACGTCCACAGGCGCCGCGCTTCCTCGTCGGTCTCCGCGGCGATCGCATTGACGCCAACCATCACGTAGGGCGTCGAGAGCTGGCGCGACGGCTTGAACCGCTCGCGGTACACCTCGATCGCCGGATCGAGCAACTGCGGCGCGAAGTGCGACGCGAAGGCGTACGGCAGGCCGAGTTGCGCCGCGAGCTGCGCGCCGAAGAGGCTGGAGCCCAGGATCCACAGCGGCACCTCGGTGCCGGATCCGGGCACGGCCTCGATCCGTTGCCCCGGCGTGACCGGCGCGAGAAACGCCTGCAGCTCGAGAACGTCCTGCGGAAAGTTGTCCGCGTTGGAAGGATCCCGGCGAAGCGCGCGCAGGGTGACCTGATCGGTGCCGGGTGCGCGTCCGAGCCCGAGGTCGATTCGTCCGGGAAACAGCGTCTCGAGTGTCCCGAACTGCTCGGCGATCACATACGGCGCATGGTTCGGCAGCATGATGCCGCCGGCACCGACACGGATGGTACTGGTGCCGGACGCGATGTGCATGATGACGAGCGACGTCGCCGCGGTCGTCACGGCTGGTGTGTTGTGGTGCTCGGCCACCCAGATGCGCCGGTAGTCGAGGCGCTCGAGATGACGGCCAAGCTCACGCGCCTCGTCGAGCGCCACGCGGCGCGTCGAACCTTCTCGCACGCGGCCCAGTTCGAGAACGGAAAGTGGATACACGACAGGGTCTCCTATGTGGCGCACACGCCGTCGGCGCACGAATCGCCGTGCGTGTGTTCGGACGATGATTCGGTCGACCGCACCTGCTCGAGGACGCGGACGAACGTCGAGGCCGGCTGCGCTCCCTGGACGGCGTACCGCCCGTCGATGACGAACGTCGGGACGGACGTGATGCCAAGGTCGCGCGCCGCCTCGAACGCGGATTCCAGGTCCGCGATCCCTTCGTTCGAGGTCAGATACGCGCGGGCGCGTTCCGCATCGAGTCCGGCCTTGCCGGCTGCGGCGGAGAGCTGCTCGACGTCCGCGACGTCGCCGCCGTGGGTGAAGTGCAGGGCGAACAGTTCGGCGGCGAGTTTCCGCTGCGCCTCGGGTCCGCTTTCATGGAGCGCCCACTGCAGCAGGCGATGCGCGGTGCGGGTATTCACCGAGAGTGCGCGGTCCCAGTCGATCGCGATGCCTTCGCCCTGCGCCGCGTGGGTCACGGCGTCCAGCATGCCCTCTTTCCGGCCGCCGAACCGCCGCGCGAGGTACTCGTTCAATGGCACCGCCGTCTCCGGCGCCTGCGGATCCAGCTGATAGGGACGGAACACCACTTCGATCTGCTCGCCGGCGGGCAACGCGGCAAGTGCGCGTTCGAGCCGGCGCTCGCCGATGTAGCACCAGGGGCAGACAATGTCGGAATAGATTTCGATTTTCATTTGCTTCCCGGGGGACTGTCGTCCCCCAATCCTCCTTACACTCTCAGGTTCGATTTCTTCAATCCGCCTTCAAGGCCGGCGCCGGGTGCCGGCTGGCGGCGTCGAGACGCGCGAGTTGATCCGCGGTCAACGTCAATCGCATTGCGCCGAGGAGTTCCTCGACTTGCTTCACGCTGGTTGCGCTGGCGATCGGGGCCGCAACCGCCGGCTGCGCGGCGAGCCAGGCAAGCGCCACCTGCGCCGGGGTTGCCGACACCTCGGACGCGACCTCTTCGACAGCTTTCAGGACGCCGAGGCCGAAGTCGTTCAGATACCGTGTGACCGCGGCGCCGCGAGGACGATTGGCGGCGTCGGCGCTGCTGCGGTATTTGCCCGAGAGAAAGCCCGAGGCGAGCGCGTAGTAGGGAACGGCGGCGACTCCGCGTTCGACGCACAGATCCTGGAGCGGACCTTCGAACTTCTCCCGCGCGACCAGGTTGTACTCGGGCTGCAGCACGGTGTAGGACGCCAGTCCGCGCGCGGCGCTGATGTCGAGCGCCTGCCGCAGCCGCTCGGCGGTGTGGTTGGACGCGCCAATCGCTCGTACCTTTCCCGAACGCACGAGCGCGTCGAATGCTTCGAGCGTTGCGTCGAGCGGCGTGTCGGGATCGTCGTAATGCGCGAAGTACAGATCGACGTGGTCGGTCTGCAGCCGCTTCAGCGACGCGTCGATTGACGATGCGATGCGTGCGGGTGGCAGGCCACGTCCACCGAAAACCTCGGCGCCGACCTTGGTTGCAATCAGCACGTCGTCGCGGCGGCCTCGATTCGCGAGCCATTCGCCGATGATGGTTTCCGATTCACCGCCGGTGTTGCCCGGCACCCAGCTCGAATAGCTGTCGGACGTATCCACCATGCGGCCACCGCCGGCCACGAACGCGTCGAGGATCTTGAACGCGGTCGATCGATCCGCCGTCCAGCCGAAGACGTTGCCTCCGAGAATCAGCGGCGGTGTGGTCAATCCGCTGGTGCCAAGCTTTCTATCCGTCATGCTGTCTTTTATCTCCTTATAGCTGAACTGTGCATAGATGAACTACTGATCATCGAAACGCTTACCCGGCCCGCAGTGCTACCGCCTCGAGGGCCGCGGTGAACCGTTCCGCTTCCTCAGCACTGAATCCGGCCATCAGGTCGCGTTCGGCCTCCGCCCGCGTCCGGCTCCCGAGATCACAGGCCACCCGTCCGGCCGTCGTCAGGACAGCGACCCGGGACCGGCGATCGTTTGGATCCGCTTCGCGGCGCACGAAACCGTCCGTTTCGAGCCTGTCGACGAGCTGGGTAATGTTCGATTTCACGCACGACAAGCGGTCCGCCAGGTGCGAAAGCGGCAGCGATTCGCCCGCGTCGCGCAACGCCATCAGGGCCGCGAGCTTCGGCATCGACAGCCCGATCGGCGACAGCCGGGCTTCGAGGTGCGCCTGAACCGCTGCCGCAGTCTGCAGGAGCGACCGAATGGTCGTCGCAGGACTCTCTCTGACATGGTTCATGCATGTATTATATCGCAGATCCCCGAGGTCTCCAAGGCGCTGCGCTTCTGAGGCGGACATTCGTGCATCCCCGGCGACGGGACGAGGCCTCTGCGGGACGGGTGTGCGCGTCGATCGCTCGATACCCGCATCACCGCAGGTCCGACAATGCCTGGAGCACTTCGCGGACCTGCGCCAACCGGTCCAGGTTCAGCAGGATGATGGTCGTCAGCAAGACGATCTGGGCGGTTCCCAGCGCAATGGCGGTCTTCGCCCAGCCTCGCCGCTGCCGCAACGCCGGCTCAGGCTGAAGGGAGAGCGCGCGCATCCCGAGCACGATCGCGAGCACCGCTTTCTCGGTCCCGGCGAGATTCAGAAAGCTCAGCAGACCAACGACGAGCGCGACCGTGGCAAACGTGTAGCGCTGACCGAGGACGAATTCGTGGGTGGGTTCCATCATGCACGCTCCTGCCGGAGTTCCGGCGTTGTCATCTGGATGGCCAGCGGGTCACCGATCATCCAGGCGGTGATCAAGGTCACGGCGACCAGGGGAATCGCGGCGTTCAGCACCGGGAACGGGAGTTCGAACACGAGCTGCCCGATCCGCCACACCGCGCAGACCGCCGCGATCACGATGATCGCGATCCGCTCGCGTCGCCGGTTCGCCGTATCAGCAATGCGGTCGCTGACGGGCGGCCACAGATCGACGCGTGGACCGTCGTAGCGCACCGCGGCGAGGCGTGCGTGCGCGGCCCTCAGTTCCGCTGCTGCCGCCGCACACAGGGCGCATCGCTCGACGTGCGCCGAGATCGACTCCTGCGACAGCGGCGGCTGCTCACCGTCGAGTGTCGCCATGATGGCCATGAGAACCTGATCGCACTCGGTGGATTGCCCGGTCATTGCCGTACTCCCTTGATCAATTCCTGAAGCCGCGTCCGCGCCGTGAACAGCCGGCTCATGACGGTGCCGCGCGGGATGCCGAGCCGCGAGGCGATCTCGTCGTAGGTCCAGCCATCCATGTGCTTCAGGAGGATCAGCTCGCGGTCGCGGACGTCCAGGCGGTCCAGCGCGGCCCGCAGATCCAGCGATTCCTCCGGAGAGGCAGTGGCAACGGCCTGCTCCGGCAGCGTCCCGCTCTCCTGGCGTGTGCCCCGCCGCGTGCGCTGCTTCAAGCAGCGGTTGCGGAGCAGCACGTAGAACCAGGGATAGAACGCCTGTTGCGTGTCGAAGCGTCCGAGGTTCCTGAACGCGTCGACGAAGGCCTCCTGGGTAGCGTCGGCCGCGTCGGCGTCGTTGCCCGTCAGCGCTCTCGCGTGTGCGAGCGCCCGCTGCTGATAGCGGCGGACCAGGGGCTGAAAACCCTGCTGGTCGCCGTCCAGGCACGCGCGAACGGCGGCGGCGTCGTCCATGTCTGGTCTATATATCCAGCGTCGGCCGAAAGTATTCGGGTCCGCAGGACCTTTTCATCCGCCGGGATCGCGACCGCCCTGGTCGATCAGCGGCTCAGCAATGCGTCATCGGATCACGACGGCGCCGCCCACGGACCAGAAGTTGCCGACCACGTTCTCGAGCCGGCGCTCACGGCCGGCAAGGTCGCCGACCGCCACCACGTGGTGGGTCCCGAAGACCTCGAAGCCGAATCGTCCGGCGGTCCTCCACTCCCAGCCGGCGCCGAGCCCCATCGTGAAGGCTTTCGACGTCGACATTGCCGGAACGTCCTCGACGACGTCCACGAAGTTGCGGAGGAACGCCATCCCTGACGAGCCTTTGAGGAAGAATCCGCGGGTGCGCCATGGCCGCACCTGCACGGCCGCCGTCACCAGCGTCGATCGCACGGAGTCGCCCGTGGCCAGATGGAGTGGGACCCAGACCACCTCGCCGCCGATGTCAGCACGTTCGCTCAGCGTGAAGCCGCCGCCCACGACGGTGTGGCCCGTGTGCAGGTGGGTGCCGGGGGCGCAATCGGTGCAGTCGCCGAGCACGGTGGTCGATCCGCCGCCCGCGGCGACCCAGACTCGGGAGTGTCGAGTGTCCTGATCACTCGTCTGCGCCGCTCCTGAGCCGGCCAGGATGACGAACACGAGACCGAAGCCAGCTGCGATTCGCCGGATGCGAGAAGCCCTCCACCGATTCAGTTGGTGCGCCATGTCACACCAACTCTGACCTGTGGAAAATGGAACTCGGCATCGATCAGGGAGGGGTCCTGAAAGAACGTGCGGCGATCGAAGTATTCCGAGATCACGTTCATCCCGAGCCGTCCCTTGAGCGGGATGCGCAGGTCCGCCCGGGCGCGCTGCAGCAGATGGTTGGCGCGAACCCCGTCGAGAACGTACAGGTGGTACGCATCGTAGGCGAGCGTGAGAATGGGGTGCCCGTCGCGCCGCAGCGTCGCGACGCCGCCGAAGTTGCCGCCGGGACCGTAATCGTAGAAGCGCGGTCCGACCGAGATCCCGCGTCCGGGCGAAGGGGGAGGCGGCCCGGGGGTCTGGTCCGGCGGACGCGAGTCGACCGCGCCGAGCGCGGTCAACGCGCCCCAGGCCATCGCCCTCATCGACAGGCGTGACGTGAGTTCGCGGTTCCAGCCGACGTTGGCTTCGATCGATTGCGCGCCGAAACGATATGCGTTGTTGTGGTTGAAGTCGTAGTGCTGTGCGACGTTCACCTGCAGTGCGCCGTCCCGAAACGACCGGCCGAAGAGTCGTCCGCGGACGCGGGCCTCGCTGAGCGTACTGCCCGCACCGAAGTGCAGGTCCACCGTAAAGCCGTCGTACGGCGCGCGGCTGCGGCCGGTCTCCAGATCTCCGTAACGCAGTTCGATCCGCAGGAAGGGATCGATCGCCGGTTCCACATCAGGCGTGCTCGAGCGGCGCCACCCGATCCCCGCAGAAGTTGCCGCGGCGAGGCCATCCGGCACGAGGTCCCGCGGCTTGTCGACGACGCGGGAGGCGTCGCCAGACAGGAAACGGTTGAACCCGGTCAGTGGATCGATCGCCATCGCGGCGAACTCGCTCGCGAACCGCGAGTGCCCGGTCGCGCGCGTGTCGCGCACCAGCCACGCAGCCCGGTACGACATCTCGCCGAGCGCGACGCCGCCAAGCAGCGTGTTGATGAAGTCGTTGAGCGAGGGACGATTCGTCTCGCCGAAGTACTCCCACGTTCCGCTGCCGAACGCCGTCAGCGCGGCCGATTCCCAGAAGCTGAGGCCATTCGCGCGCCCGGCGTTGAAGTAGTTGCTCCCCTGGTAGGGATGGCCGATCTGGTTGACCACGAAGTCGTCCAGGTCCCATTCCCATCCCCGCTTGACGTTCGCCCACCACGTGGCGGGCGTAACCCTGGCGGTGACCTGACCGCGCGCCAGATTCCCGGCTTCGTAGAGGACGTTGACGACCGTCGTCTGCAGGAGCGCCGTGCCGACACGGCGCGGAGGGCAGCCGTCACACGCGCGCGAGTCGTCAGTCGATGCGTCCGCAAGCGTGTTCCTGGCGGTCGATGCCTGTTCGACGCCGGTGCCAGACGACGGCCCGGACGTCGCCGGGGATGATGGCTG
>DASWVN010000121.1:0-1698 GCA_036401215.1 Vicinamibacterales bacterium
CAGGCCACCTGAGTTGTGGATGCCGGCTCGCCGGGGCGTTTAGTCGTAGTGAGGCTGAGTAGGCCGGGCGAAGGGATACGCCGGGCTTCCGCGCGCACGAACGAGCCTGATCACGCGGCGTCAATGCAGACCTTGCGGACGCCGGTGTACACGGTTTCTTTGCAAGGGTCTTTCCATCCTCGCGCAGCTGGTCCGCTGTTTGCTGGAGCTGTCTACGGTTGTGGCAGCAATGAAATCGTCAGGATCCGGAGCGAACGCCTTGCGACGCGGCAGCGAGGGCAGTGGCAGCGATGGGGGCTGGGCACACGCCTGGGACATTGTGCGTCGCGCGTTCGACGAGTTCCTGGGCCTCCCCTCGTGCATCATTGCCGGTTTCCTTCTGCTCGCCGCGACGACCTTCTGGCTCGATCGTGCGCGCCCGCTCTGGCTGGAACCGCTCCGCCAGGTTCTCGAGGGGTTTCTGAGCAATTCGAAGGCGACGGCCTCTCTCCTCAGCACGATCGCGGGCAGCCTGATCACCGTCACCTCGATCACGATCTCGCTGCTGCTCGTCGCCGTCCAGCAGTCGGCGGGCACGATGACGTCCCAGGTCTTCGATCAGTTCCTGCGCCGACGGCACAATCAGTTCCACTTCGGGTTCTTCGTCGGCCTGTCGGTGTTTGCGCTCGTGACGCTCGGATCCGTGGACGAGGGGTTCAACCCGGTGCTCGGCGCGTCGGTGACGTTCGTGTTGACGGTCATCGCCCTGTTCCTCCTCATCGTGCTGCTCTACGCCACGATCGATCAGATGCGCCCGGTGAAGATCATCGAGACGATTCACGATTACGCCCTGCGGGCCCGGCCGCGGCTGCTGTCGTTGCAGCGGCACACGGTGGCCGCATCGCGGGGATCGCGCGGGCAGCCGCATTCGGTGTCTGCCGAACGCCACGGCTTCGTCACCGACATCGACGTCGACCGGCTGCGGGCCTGTCTTGGGCCGGACGCCGCAGGCGTGGAGATCGTCTTGTGCGTATCGATCGGTTCTTACGTCGCGTATGGGGACGTCCTGGCACGGTTCGACGGCGCAGACGCGGAACAGGCGGACGTGCTCGGTTCGTCGATCGTCCGCGCCGTCCGGCTCGAACGGCAGCGCAACATCGTTGTGGATCCCGCCTATGCGATTGCGCAACTCGAAACCATTGCATGGACGTCGATCTCGTCGTCGAAATCGGACCCCGCGCCCGGGATCCTGACGATCGAGAGCCTCCGGGATCTGCTCGCGCGGTGGTCTGCCGAAGAGCGCGAGCCGCACCGGCGGGCCGAGAGCGGTGTTGCAATCGTCTATGCCGATACGACGCTGCCGCGGCTGATGGACGCGTTCGAGACGCTGGCCGTCGCCGCGTCGGAGTCCATGCAGCACCAGAGCCTGGTGGCCGTGCTCGTCGCGCTCTCCACGCTTTTCGATCGGCTGCCGCCGGACCTCGCGCGGCGCGCGGAGGACGTCGTGCTGCGCGTGCTCTCCAGCCTGGGGGACCACGTGTGCACGGCGCCGCTCGACAACGCGCTCGGATCTCTCGTCAGCGCGTTCAGGGAAGCCGGAAGGGAGGTGACGGCGGCGGCCGTCGAACGCGCCCGGCGGCAACTGGAGCTCACCATCGGGCGGCTCGGTTCGCGATCGACGCGGGGCGACACGAGGGCTTGATCGAGAGACGTGTCGGT
>DASWVN010000122.1:0-7261 GCA_036401215.1 Vicinamibacterales bacterium
CGCTGCCGCACGGCTTCGGGGGCGGCTGCGTCCGCCGGTGAGAGCACGATGATGTCGGTCCGCATCACGTCGCGAACAAGCATGATCTCGAGCGGATCGATCGCGTACTCACGGCTGAGATGAAAGCCCCGGCGGCTGACCTTCTCGGTGAGGATCGACCGCTTCATCGTCACCGCGGTAAAGCCGTAGGAGACGAACACCGCCACCATCAGCGGGAACAGCATGTTGAACTCATGCGTGAGTTCGAGTGCGAAGAGGATCGCCGTGAACGGGGACCGCATCGTGCCACCAAGTGTGGCGGCCATGCTCAGCATCGGCCAGAATCCGACGCCGTAGCCAGGGAAGAAGGACGTCTCGACGGCACCCAGCGCGCCGCCGATCATCAGCAGCGGCGCGAGCACGCCGCCGGAGGTCCCGGATCCCAGCGCGATTGCCCAGATGGTCCACTTGACGAGGAGGATGCCGATCACCAGGTGCATGGTGACGTCCCCCTGGAGCAGCGCGCCGATCGTGGCGTAGCCCACGCCCAGCGCTTCGGGGAACCACCAGCCGCCGAGCCCGACGAACACGCCGCCGATGGCAGGCCACCACATCCAGTGGATGGGCAACCGGTGAAACGCATCCTCGAAGAAGTAGACCGAGAGGGTGAGGCCGATCGAGAGGAGCCCGGCGAGGATGCCGGCCACGGCACACAGGAGCGCGCCTTCGATCCCGACGAAGGCGGTGTGTGCAGCGGTGGGGAACAGCGGCGCCGGTCCGATCCAGTAATGACGGAGGATGGCCGCCGTCATGCTGGCCAGCCCCACGGGCACGAGGCTGCGTGGCTTCCATTCGAAGAGCAGCAGCTCGACCGCGAGCAGGACGGCCGCGACGGGCGACGCGAACGTCGCCGACATGCCTGCCGCGGCCCCGGCGACGAGCAGCGTCTTGCGCTCGGCGCTCGTGAGGTGCAGGAACTGCGCGGTGAGCGAGCCGAAGGCGCCGCCGGTCATGATGATCGGTCCTTCGGCGCCGAACGGTCCGCCGGATCCGATGGAGATCGCCGACGACAGCGGCTTCAGCACCGCGAGTTTCGGTTCCACCCGGCTCCGGTTCAGCAGGATGGCTTCGATCGCCTCCGGTATGCCGTGGCCGCGGATGCGTTCGGATCCGTATCGGGCCATGAGCCCGATGATGAGAGACCCGGCGACCGGCACACCGATCACCAGCATGCCGAGCGAATGTTCGGCAGGCGTGCGTTCGACGAAATCGAAGGCACCGAAGAAGAACACGTTCGTGAAGAAGGTGATCAGTGCGAGCAGTCCGACGGCGACCGCGCAGCTGAGCGCCCCGATGATGATCCCGATGAGCGAGATCGTGACGATGCGCGGGTCGGCGGTGAAGTCTCCCAGTTCGGAGCGTGCGGGGCGGCGGGGGGTCATGACAGCAGGGATTGAAGAGCCTCGAGAAGACGCGGTCCGGCGGTGTGCAGCTCGGCGCGATGCACGTGTGTGAGCTTCTCGAGGAGCGCGTCGCCGCGCCGGGTGATGCGGATCAACACCTGCCGCCGGTCCTCCGGATCCGGACTGCGGGTCACGAGCCCACGGTCGGCGAGCCGGTCCAGCAGCTCGACGGTGCTGTGATGACGCAGTTGCAGCCGCTCGGCCAGCGCGCCGACGGTCGGCTTGACGCCGCGCGGCAGGCCTTTCAACGCGAGCAGCAGCTGGTGCTGCTGGCCTTCGATGCCGTGCGCGCGTGCTGCCGTGTCGCTGAACTGCAGGAACCTGCGGATCTGGTAACGGAACTCGGCGAGGGCCGCGTAGTCCGTTCCACTGAGGCGTGCCATAGATGCGACATCAATTATATCGCATTACGATATTCCTGGTCAGCCGCGTCTCTGCGGCGATGAAGCGGGATTACGGCCGGCGCGTGACGCGGGGGCTCAGGCGGCGCGCGCGCTCACGTGTTTCCGCTGTTCCTGCAGCACATCGCCGATGGCGAGCAGGGCACCCGCCGCGGCCGCGAGGAGGACCATCATGGTGAAACTGCGGTTGCGCCGGGCCGCGCGCGGCAGGCGTGGCGTGCCGCGGGGACTGTGCAGGGCCCGGCGAGTCATCTTCCGCGCCAGCATGGTCGTTGCCGCGCCGGCCATTCCAAAGCCCAGACTTCGTGCGCTTGCCATGGATCCCCCCGGGTGAAACTCCGAACTATGAACTCCGAACTCCGAACTACGAACGCCGAACTACGAACGCCGAACTACGAACGCCGAACTACGAACGCCGAACTCCGAACTCGTGGCTCATAGTTCATAGTTCGGAGTTCATAGTTCGGAGTTTCGGCATTCGGGGTTCGGAGTTCATAGTTCGGAGTTTCTCGTCTACACGCTCGTTCCCGTGGTCCGAATGGACTGGGGGTTCACGAACCGTTCCGCCAGCTTCGTCAATCGCTCGTCGGCCGCCCGTTCCTCCTCCAGCGTCTGCTGGAGCAGTTGCGCGGCGAACGTGAACCCGAGCGTCTCCGCGTACGTCCGCGCCGTTCCGTAGTTGGCAATCTCGAGGTGCTCGATGCGCTGCGCGGTGGCGATCAGCCAGGCATCGCGCACGTCACGGTCCACCTTTCGCGAGAGCAACCGGTCGCTGTCGCCGATGATCGCCTCGATCGCCGGCGCCGTCGCGGCGCGCTTCGGACGCGCGCCCACGGAGCGGAACACGCGTTCGAGCCGGTCGATGTGCCCTTCGGTCTCGGCGCAGTGCTGGGCGAACGCACGCTCCAGCTCCTCGTTCCAGGCCTGCGCACGCATGTGCTCGAGCGCCGGCAACGACTGGACTTCGGTGCGGTACAGATCGTTGAGCGCGTACACCAGAAGCTGCTCGAGCGAACTGACGCGACGACGCCGGGACCGCCACAGCAACAGGCCTGCCGCGCCGGCCAGAACGGGGAGCGCGGTCGTGGCGAACTGCCGGCCGTTCACCCGCCGGCGCGGATCCGCGTTGGCGATCTTCACACGCAGCAGTTCGAGATCGTTGTCGATCGCGACCCGCTTGGCACGCACGTTCTCGGCTAAGAGGTCCGGGCTCGCATCCATTCCATGTTCTCCTTCATCGTGTCGACCGTCCGCGGCATCGCCGCCCTGGCCGCGTTCATCCGGCGCTTGCCCACCATCGCGAGCACGCCGGCGATGACCAGCATGACGACGGTGGTGATCCCGAAGCCGGCCCACGCCGGCAGACCGAACACCTCGGAGATCGCCCATGAGATGGCGGTCAGGAGGAGGATGAGACCGACGAGGCCCGCGATCGCCGCACCAGCCAGCATCGCGATGCCGGAGCCGACCCGGCTCACCGCCTGGCGCGCCTCGGCCTTGGCCAGCGCAATCTCTTCGCGCACGAGGTCCTGCGCGTCGCGAACGGCGGATTTCAGAACGTCTGCGATCGAAGGTTCGGTAGTTGATGCCATCTGGTCCCCTCCTTGGGTATGCCGGTGAAACCGGTCCTATGATCTGGTGCGGCGGCCGAACAGCGCCGCAAGCGCACCACTGAACATCACGCCTCGTCTGGCAAATGCCGCCGTCGGCGAGGCCAGCGGCCGCCCGATCACACGCCCGCGCGGCGTCTCGGGTTCCACCCGGCGATGCTTCTTCTCTCGGAACTCACGTGCCGCGCGCGGACCGATAGCCTTTCTCTCGCCCGGCCGCTTCTCGCCGGCGGCCTTGCCGTGCTCCGAGGCGTGCTCGATCTCCGCGTTCATCTCCGCGCCGACGATGACGACGAGACCGGACAGGTACAGCCAGACCAGCAGCACCATCACGCCACCGATCGTGCCGTAGGTTTCGTTGTACGAGCCGAAGTTGACGACGTAGAAGCGGAAGCCAAGCGATCCGAGGAGCCACAACGCCGTCGCCAGCACCGAGCCCGGTGTCAGGAAGACGAAGTCCTGATCGACATCGGGCGCGAAATAGTAGACGAGACCGAACGCAGCCGCCACGAGCACGAAGATGAGCGGCCACTGGAAGATCTTCCATGCCCACGCGAAGGCGGCACCCAGTCCGAAGTTGCGCGCGACCGCCTCGGCAAGCTCGGGCCCCGCCACGACCAGCGCGAATGAGGCAATGATGAACGCGGCAACCCCGAGGGTCAGCAGGATCGCGGTCAGCCGCTGCTTCCACCACGGACGCGAGTCCTCTACGTCATAGGCCTTGTTCAACGCATCGATCAGCGCGACCATCGCCGACGAACTGCTCCACAGGGCGGCCAGGGCGCCGAAGGTCATGATGCCGCCGGCATTCCCCTGTGACAGGCTGATCAGCTGGTCGCGGACGATGCTGACGACATCGGGAGGCAGGGCGCCGCTCATTCTCTCGACGAGGGCGGTAATCAGGTCGGGGCTCGCGAATGCTCCAGCCAGCGCGATCATGAAGATGAGCGCGGGGAACAGCGAGAGGAAGAAGTAGTAGGCCAACTGGGCCGCGAGGCCGAGACCGTTGTCGGTCTGGATCTCCTTCGCCGTCCGCTTCAGCAGCTCTCCCCACCCGACGGTGCTGTCGAAGTACGCCAGCATGACCATGCCTGCTGCAAGGCGTTCGCCAATCCGGCGGGACGGCCTACCTCTTCAATCGGTTGGTGTCGAGTTCGAAGGACTGGGGTGGTCCCTCGTGATGGCGCACACCTGCCGTGACCCGCGCGATCGTCTGGAGCAGGTGTGCCGGATCGATCGGCTTGGAAACATGTCCGTCGAAGCCTGCCGCGAGCGCCCGTTCGCGGTCCTGTGGGCGGGTGAAGGCCGTCACGGCAAGTGCCGTCACGCCGGCGTGGCGGCTTGCGCGAACGTGCCCGAGCAGCCCGTAGCCATCGGTGCCCGGCATCCCGATGTCGCTGAGCAGCACGTCGAAGGCGCCGGCGTCGAGCGTGCCCATGGCCTCTTCGGCTGACGACGCGCAGACGACTTCGCAGCCTTGCTCGGTGAGCAGACGCCGCAGCAGTTCCCGCGCGTCGCCATCATCGTCGACGACCAGTACACGGAGGCCGGCCAGCGAGACGGCATCCGGAACGGGTGAGGATACGGTACGCCCCCCGGCTTCAGCGGCCAGCGCCAAGACAACCGTGAACGTGGCGCCGCGCCCGGCGCCGTCGCTGTGGACGTGGATCGAGCCGCCGTGCAGCTCGACGATCTGCCTGGCGAGGCTCAGCCCAAGCCCGAGACCGCCATGCCGGCGCGTCGTCGATCCATCGGCCTGCCGGAACCGATCGAACACGGCGGGCAGGAACTCCGGCGCGATGCCCTGCCCGTTGTCGCGGACGATGACCCTGGCGTTGCCGTCATCCGCCATGACCTGCGCCTCGACGGCACCTCCCGCGGGTGTGAACTTGATTCCGTTGTCCAGAAGATTCGTGACCACCTGACGCAGGCGGACGGGATCGCAGGCGACCCATGCGTCCGCTCCTTCGTCGATCGAGACCGAGAGCCTCACCCCTCGTGCATCCGCCACAGGTTGTAAGGCCTCGGCAGCGGCAAGAACCACGTCGGCGAGGCGGGTGCGGGTCAATGTCAACCCGACCTTGCCGGCGAGGATTCGTGACATGTCCAGCAGATCTTCGATGAGCCTGGCCTGCGCGCGGGCGTTCCGCGCGATCGTGTCGATGGCCGGCGTCAGTGCCGGGTCGGTGGATGTACGCCGCAGGATGTGCGCCCATCCGACGATCGCGTTCAACGGCGTGCGGAGTTCGTGGCTCAGGGTCGCGAGGAACTCGTCCTTCAACTGCGACGCCCGTTCGGCCTCGCCACGGGCGAAGCGCTCCGCTTCGAGCAGCTGCTCCCGGTGGGTTTCGGCGGCGGCCATCTCCTTCAACGCCTGTGACAATTGTCGCTCCCGCTGCTGGAGGGCCAGATTCGCTTGGACGAGCTGCTGGCGGGCGAGCACCGCATCGGTGATGTCCTGTTCAATGAGCACGACTTCCGAGACGCCACCCTGCTCGTCCTTGACCGGGTAGGCGAAGCCACGGACCCGGCGCACGGTATCGTCCTCGCCGGTCATGCGCAGCGCGCGTTCCGGCAGTTCGACGACTTCGCCGGCGAAAGCCCGGTGGATGAGCGGTTCGATCTGAGGATCGCGCCAGGGCTGGCCGGCACGCCACGGCGCGTCCGCCGGTTCGGTGGGGGTGATCAGGCGCCGCCAGGCGGGATTGGCGTCGAGCACGTTCCCGCCCGTGTCGAGCGCGAGAATCGACAAGGGAGACTGTTCCACGATCCGGCGGTAACGCGCTTCGAGCCCCGAGTGCGCCAGCCGCAGCGCAGCGGCCGTTCGCGTCCGTTCCTCCCAGAGGAGTGCGAGTGCGTAGAACGACAGCGCCATGACCCCGACGTACACCTGCAGCGCGATGAGGCGGTCGCCGTAGGAGAGGTGTTCGGCGGCGAATGGGCCCATGCCGGCCACGGTGTCGTGCGTCGTGAGGACGACCACGAGGCACAACGCCGCCCCGACTGCGATGACGCCGAGGCGCAGGCTGGCCCAGAGCAGAACCGGGAAGACCAGGAACGGCATGGCCAGGGATGCGGGCGCCACCGTGAAGACGATCTCGGTTACCGCCCAGAGCACGACGGCGCAGACCGCCGACTCCAGCCAGACGCGGCCGGCGACCGCGGTGATCTGCCGCCACCCGGTGATCAGCCGAAGGGTGAACGGCGCCATCACGAGCGCGCCGACGAAGTCGCCGACCCACCACGTGCGCCATCCGGCGGCGAACCCTGGAGGATTCTCGGTGTAGAACTCGGCGACCCCGGCGCCGAGTGCCGCCCCGAGGGGAGCCGAGATGAAGACGACGACGAACGCGAGCGCCACCAGTTCCTGGAGCCGGGTGAATCGCACAGGCGGACGCAGGAGCCGTCGCAGGATGAAGGCCCCGAGCACGGTCTCGCCGAGGTTTGCGACGACGAAGCTGATCGAAGCCGCCAGCACCTGCCCGTGTAGCAGGTCGGACGCGTAATTGGCGAGGCTGCCGGCCGCCAGCAGCACCGGCCACGCACGCATCGGCGAGGCGAGAAACACGCCGAGCGAAATACCGGCCGGGGGCCAGAAGGTGGCACCGACCGAGGGTCCGAGGGAGAGTGCGTACCCGAGCTCGCTGCCTGCGAAGTAGGCGAGCGCAAACAGTGATGCCGATGCGAACTCCGTCCGCAGGGTGCGCGTTCGACCGGTTTCGAAAACGTCGGGAACGGTGGTCGAGGTCATGTGCGATCGAGCCAGCGAACTGACTATCGTGTCACGGATCGCAAGCTCGACCGGAGG
>DASWVN010000123.1:0-9731 GCA_036401215.1 Vicinamibacterales bacterium
CGGAGCGAGCGCCTGGAGCATGCGCTCGACGCCGCCGAACATGTTGCCGCTGTGCACGTGCAGGACGTTCATCGGTCCAGGGGATGGTAGATGGTAAATGGTAGATGGCAAAAGAAAGGATCAGAACGATCTAGTAGAGTGCGGTGCCTTCGCCACACCTCTCAGGCGCGCCGGTAGTGCTGTTTTCCACTTTCCCTCGACCATTTACCATCCTGAGTGCTGCGTGCAGCGCCTGCGCGAAGCGTGGGCGTCCGAACGCCTGCACGGCGTGCTGCCTTGCGGCAGCTCCGAGAGCCAACCGGCGCTCCGGCCGGGCGATCAATTGTTCGAGCGCGTTTGCCAGCGCCTCGGGATCCCCTCCGTGGGCAGCGATCGCGTTCACACCGTCCGCGAACAGCTCGCCGGCGCCGCCTGCCGGTGCCGCCACGACGGCGCGGCCGCACGACATCGCTTCCGCGATGACCAGTCCGAACGGCTCCGGTCGCGTGCTCGCGTGCACGACGATGTCGAGCGCTCGATACGCGGCAGGCATGTCGTGGATCGCGCCGGTGAAACCGACACGGGCCGAGACGCCGCGATGACGGACGAGCGCGTCGAGTTCATCGCGGGTCCACTGACTGTTCTGTGTTTCGTAGATCGCGTCGCCGATCACGTAGGCGCGAATGTCGGGACGATCGATGCGTGAGATCGCCTCGATGAAGACCTCGTGCCCTTTCCACCGCGCGAACGTCGCCGGCAGGCCGATCCTGATCGTCCCGGCAGGCGCGGGGGGAAACCCCGCGAGCGCGTCCAGGTCGGCGGACGGGCCGCCGGGCACGAACCGGTCGACGTCGACGGCGTTGTGGACGGCGATCACCGGCACGGACTTCGGCAGCACCGTCCGGGCATCGGCAGCCACGCTCTCCGATACCGCGATCGCAAGCGCGCATCGGGTGCCCATGACGCGCGCGAGCCTCGACGACATCGAACGGGTCCCGAGATAGTCGTGGATGTGCCACACCACGGTCGGGCGCGGACGCATCAGGGCGCTGAGCACGTGCGTCTTGATGCCGTGTGAGTGGATGACGTCGGGCTCCGTCGCCCGCACGGCGTCCGCAAAACGGCGGTAGAAAGCTGGAAAGCGCCGCAGCACCGGCACCATCGCACTGACGGTTGCGCCGGCCGACGAGAAGGCATCGCCGAGCGACGCGACTTCCGATGGCGCTTCCACGTGGGACGCGTGAACGCCGAGTTCCGCCGCCGCCCTGGTAACGGGACCTGCTCCCAACGCAATGAGCGAGCTTTGGACGCCGGGCCACGTCCGGGCCGCGTGCATGCACTCGAGCGCCACACGCTCAGCGCCACCGAGCGCGCCCGACGCGGTGAGGTGCGTGATGCGGAGACGCTCCTCGTCAGGCGCGCGCATAGGTCACCGCCCTGGCCCGCTCCTCCACCGGGACGCCGTAGATCCGCAGGCAGGCGGAGACAACAGCATCCCAGGAGAACCGATCGAGCACTCGCTGACGTCCGCGCTCGCCCATCGCGGCGCGCTCCTGAGGATGCGCCAGGATCCACCGCAGCGCGGCCCGCAGCGCGAGCGGATCGTTCGGCGGCACCACGAGCCCCGTCCGGCCGTGCTCGACCACTTCGGGCAGGCTGGCGACGTCGGTGCAGATCCCGGCAGCGCCGCACGCCATCCCCTCCAGCAGCGTCTGCCCCAGCAGCTCGGGGACCCGGCTTTCACCGCCATACATGTCCCGATACACGCTCGGCAGCACGACGCAGGCCGCACGCCGATACGCCTCGACGAGCGCCACGTCGTCGCAATCGGTGCGGAAGGTGACGTTCTTGCCGAGGGCGCGGATCCGGAGGTCCTCGCGGTAGGCGGCGTGTGGTGCCGGGCCGATCACTTCCGCCCGCATGCCGGGCTCGAGCGCGTCCACGAAGTCGTTGACCCCCTTGTGCGGAAGGAGGCGCCCGACGAAGAGGATCGACTCGTCGCGCGCGACAGACGGATCCGGCGAGAAGCGCTGCGTATCGACGCCGCCGAAGATCACGTGTGCCCAGGGACGGCCGGCATGACCCGCGACCTTGCGGCTGTACTCGCTGATGTGCAGGTGTCCGCGGAACCAGCGATCCGTGGAAACGTAGGCGGAAACGTCCCATCCGCCGCCACCAAGGTCCGTACAGAACACGGGCCGCCGAAGAAGGCGGCCCAGCGCGGCAGCCAGGCTGCTCGCGACGACGTGCTGCTGGTGACAGTGAACGACCGACGCCTTGCGGACCTCGTTGACCAGCGCCGCTGCGACCGGATTCGATCTCTGTCCGCGGACGTACCACGGACGGCCGATCACACAAATGTCGAGGGCGCCGATGCGCTCCTCACGCGCGTGCGCGCCGAAGGTGAGGAGACGGGTAGGAAGGGCGCCGGCCATGTGCCGCGCCAGTTCCAGCACGTACCGCTCCGCTCCGCCGATCACGCCGTCACCGGCGTCGAAGAGAGCCGGAACTATATGGAGTACGGGGCGCTTGGCTGAGGGTGTCAATGCTGAATTACGAATGCTGAATGCTGAATGACGACGTGCTTCAGCATTCGTCATTCAGCATTGACAAGAGGCCCGCCTCAACGCCCGGCGCCCGCCGAGACGTAGTAGCGCGAGTACTCCTTGCGGTAGTACGCCGAGTAGTAGTACGGATTGCGCACGAGGTCGACGCTGTTGAGCACCGATCCGGTCAGGTGCGCATTCGCGGCTTCGAGCTGCTCCACCGCCGCGCGGACCGCCTGCCGGCTCGTGTGGTCCGCACGGACGACGAAGACGACGCCGGAGGACTGGTTGGCCACGATCGAGCTGTCGGTCACCACCATGACCGGCGGCGTGTCGAGCAGCACCCAGTCGAAGTGCGCCGACAGCGACGCGATGAACTCCGTGTAGCGTCGCGATCCGAGCAGTTCCGCCGGGTTCGGCGGGATGAGGCCCGCAGGCAGCAACCAGAGGCCTTCGGTCTTCGACTTGCGGATCGCATCCGGCGCCTTCGCGTTGCCCGAGAGCACGTTCGACAGCCCGGGCTCCTGGTCGCCGCCGAAAATTTCGTGCACTCGCGGGCGGCGCATGTCGGCGTCGATCAGCAGCACCCGCTGCCCGGCCTGCGCGAGCGCCACCGCGAGATTGCTGGCGACGAGGCTCTTGCCTTCGCCGGGCCCGGCGCTCGTGACGACCAGCGACCGCAGACCTTCCTCCGCCGACGAGAACAGCACGTTTGTCCGGACCGACTTGAACGCCTCGGCGAAGTTGGGCGGCACGGGACCGTCGAGCAGCGGATCCTGCGTGCGGCTCTTGTCGACCGTGGGCACCATCCCGAGGAACGGGATGCCGAGGTGCGCCTTCAGTTCCTGCGGCGTCTTGATCCGATTGTCGAGGTACTCGAAGCCGAACGCCAGGCCGATCGCAAACACCAGCCCCGCGACCAGCGCAAACGTCAGGTCGGCGCGGAAGTTCGGCGAGATCGGAGATCCCGGCACCTCGGCGGGATCCACGACACGGACGTTGGTGGCGCGCCGCTCACCCGAAATCCCGGTCTCCTTGGTCTGCTGGAGCAGGCTCTCGTAGATCTGGCGATTGCTGTCGGCCTCCCGCTGCAGCACGCTGTAGGTGACGCTCATCTTGTTCTGACCGAGCGCCTCGTTGCGCTGCGCGTTCAGCGCTGACTGAAGGCTCTGTTCCTGCGCGAGCGCGGCCCGATATTCGCTGTTGACCCCTTCGACGACCTTCGCGATCTCGGTGGTGAGCTTCGCGTTGGCCGACTCGAGCGCCGTGCGGCTCTTGAGCATCTCCGGGTGGTTCTCGCCGTAACGTTCGCTGAGCTGCGCGTGCTCTCGCTGGAGCTGGGCAAGATTCGACTTCAGCCCCTGGATGTATTCGTTCGAGAGGACCGCCGGGAACGTGTCGATCGTTCCGGCCTTCTGCAGCGACTGGAGCTGGTTGTAGAGCGACTCCTTCGTGATCCGCTCGGTCTTGGCCTTGATCAGGGCCGCGTTCAGATCGGTCAGGCGCTGCACCGCGATGCTCGATGCTCCATCGGCAATCGCGACCGCGCCGTTCTGCTGCTTGAACTCCTGCAGCGCGCGCTCGCTGGCCTCGACCGCCTTGCGCTGCTCTTCGAGCCGCTCGGCCAGGAAGCCGGTCGCCTCCTTCGAGACACTGAGCTTCAGCTCCATGTTCTGCTCGATGTAGGCCGCGGCCACCGCGTTGGCGGCATCGGCCGCGAACACCGGGTCGGTGGAGGTGTAGCGGATTTCGACGAGGCGCGTGTTCCGCACCGGCGCGATCGCCAGCCCCCCCAGGAATTCCGAGATCCGCGCCGACTGCGCCGCGCTCTCACCCACAGACGCCTGTTCCACGGGCGCCGGCGCGGGGGCGTCGCCCCCTTTCACCATGCGGACGAGCCCCTCGGCCGCGCTCCACGCCGCGCCGGTGAGGCTGAAGCCGTCCTTCACCTCGGGTCCGTTGCCCAGCCGCGGCGCCTCCCAGAGGTTCATCGCATCGAGCGTGCGCTTGGCCAGGCTGCGGCTCTGCAGGATCCGGTGCTGCGTCTGGTAGAACTCGTCGTTGTACCAACCGTCCTGGGACTGGAACATCTGGTCCAGCGTCGAGATCGTCGGTGCGTCCTTCTCGATCAGCAGCTGAACCTGGCTGCGATAGATCGGGGTCTCGCGCAGCGAATTGAACATGAGCACGCCGCAGACGAGCAGAAACGCGGGCAGCGCGATCCATCGCCGCTTGTAGACGACCCGAACGTAGTCCCAGAGGTGCTTCTCTTCCACGTGCGACTCGGCGCGAACGGGGACGGAAGGGCGGGGGCGATCAGATGAATTCATGACAGTTCCTGCAACAAGAGGAGGAGGTCAAAAGATCCGTTGTCCTACCACGATGGTGTCGCCCGGCTGGACGACCGACGTCAGCTTGACGCCCTTGATTTCCTTCTTCTTCCCGTCCACGGTGCGGATGATGTTGATGCGCCGATCCGATCCGCGCTCGGTCAATCCGCCGGCGAGCGTCAGCACCTGGAGCACCGTCATCCCTTCTTCGACGCTGTAGGCGTTCGGGTTCTTGACGTGCCCCGACACGAACACGGAGAGCGCCTTCGGGACGTTGATCGTGTCGCCGTCGCGGAGCTGAATGTTCAGCGCGAGATTGCCGGCCTGCAGGTCGCCGAGATCGACCCGGATGATCTCCGGCTCCGACGACTTGCTGTTCCCCTCGGGCTTGGTGGCCCGGATGATCACCGCCTCGCTGCCGGCGGCGGGAGTGACCGATCCTGCCTTGGCGAGCGCCGACAGCAGGGTCATGTCGCCGGACAGCTGGTACTCGCCGGGTTGATTCACCTGTCCCCAGACCATGATCCGCTGGCTCTGATACGCGTCGACCGCGACACTCACCTCGGGATTCTTCAGGAAGCCTCCGGTAATGAGCTTCGTCCGCAGTTCCTGCTCGAGCGCGCGCAGCGTCAGCCCGCTCGCTGTGACGCGCCCCACGAGCGGAAACGTGAAGGTGCCGTCCTGCTCGATGGTGTACTTCCTCGACAGGTCGTCCTCACCGAGGACGGTGATGTTCACGACGTCCTGAGGACCCAGCACGTAGTTGGTTTGTCCGAACGCCGTCGAGACCTGGCCGAAGGTCCAGAGCAGCGCGAAAAGACCGACATGCAACAACGTCTTCTTCTTCATTGCTGTATCCCGTAACTGATCGATCCAAACACCCGCACGCCGTCGTAATTGCGCAGACTGTCGAACTCGGATCGACGCGAATAGTGATTCGCATCGACGCCGAGGCGAAGGGTCTCACCGATGCGATATCCCAGACCACCGCCGAGCGTGTAGCCTCGATCGCTCCCGAAGTCGCTCGAGGCGGCTGCCTGGAGATGCCGGTAGTCGAGAGTCTGCCGGCTCGCGCGGCCGACGACCTCCCACGCATGCGTGACCCGCTGGGTGACCGTGACGCCCGTGTCGAGCAGGGCATAGTACGGGCGCAGCGCCTCGAACGAATAGACGACGTCGCGATCGACTTTGAACTGGAACCTGGTCGCCCCGAGCAGGATGTAGGTGGCATCCACCGATGCCACGACACCACGGTACTCCGGCAGCTCGGATGAGAGCGGATCGAACTGGCGGAAACCGACGAACACCCGGCCCGAGATCAGGGCCAGCGGGTTCAATTCGAATCCCGGCATGACCTTGATGCTGTCGGCGTCGCGCACGTCGTTCATGCTGAACCGGTCCCGCCCCACGTCGGTATCGACGACCAGCGTCGTCAACGGCGTGAGTTCGTAGCGGAACTGGACGCGGGTCAGGTCCTCCTGGCGGTTGAGCTGCTCGCCGAGCGACGCTCCCAGGAACGTCTCCTCATCGTCATATTCGATGTTCGATCGCCTGTGACTGACGACAAAGGAGGTCTTGCCAGAGAGACGCAGCGCCGATCCGGCGGTGAACCCGTGGTCCTTGCGGCGGGCGCGCGCGTCGATCTCGTATCCCTGCCGCTCCTGCGAGTTGACGAAGTTCCCTTCGACGAACGGCGTCAGCCGTGCGAGCGGCACCTCCCAGCGGACCTCATTGCGCGTGTTCCAGGCCCGCTGGTTGGCGAATTCCCTGAAATAGAGATACTGGCCGCCCACCTTCGCGCTCAGGCGCGTGCCCGCGGGGCGCATCCACAACTGGACGGTCGGGCCGAAGGCCGCGGTCGTGTCGCTCTTCGGGTCCTCGGATTCGTTGAAGACGTTCGAGTCGTGCCCGACGTTGGTGATCTCGAACACCGGCGTGAAACGCACCGGCCCGAGACGGAAGCGGGCGGTTTCGTACGGGTCCGCCGCCTCCTGTGCGTGCGCAGGGACACCCGTGCCAAGACATGCGCACGCGAGCGCGAGCGCGCGACAAAGAGCTGACTTCATAGTTGTGTGGGAAGAACGGACGATCGAACGACCCGGGTCCGCACGTGTGCGGACCCGGGGAGCGGTGCTGGGGAGTCGGGTATGACCTGGGTGGCGGTTCGCGAACCGCCCTTATCTGGATCCGCTGGCCGGGTCGCCCGAAACGACGCCCGCCGTGATGCCGGCGGCGCCGGCAGCAGCGAGCAGCCACCAGGCGGCCGGCTTGCCACACTCGATGTTCACACCGGTCCGGTTCGGTTGACTGGACAGGTCGAACGGACCCTCGGTGCAGACGACCTTTCCCTTCGGGTCGAGCAGTTCCACGAGGTACTTCGCCGGATCGATGCTGGCCATCGCGAAGTTCCCGTCGTTGTCCAGCTTCACCGTCGCGCCGATGGTGCCCTGTGCGACATTGCGGGCGCGGACGGAGTAATCCGTGTACGGCTTTTTCGCTTCTTTCCTGGCGGTGCCGGCGATCGAACCGGAATCCTGGGCAGGCGCGGCGAGCGCCGGGTGCAGGACCATGCCGCTTGCGAACGCTACGGCGAGCCCGAAGGCTACGGTCTGTCGAATACTCATTTCCCTTCTTCCTTCCATTGCCGCCGGAGGCAACGTTGACGAGGCTATCGTCCCCCGCTGGCGGCGGCGCGTCAAGGCAGAGGCGGAACTTTCTGTATCGAGTGAAACACGGGTGTGTCCCCTGGGATACATCAGGCCCAGCTGCGCGGGCGCATCAAATTGAGGCGACGCATTTTGCGGTAAAGATTCGTGCGCTGGACGCCGAGAACGCGGGCCGCATCGGCGATTCGCCCGCGGTGATGCTGCAGGACGGCGGCAATGTATTCGCTTTCGAACCGGGCCCTGGCCTCCCGCAGCGTCGCGTCGAGGCGGATGGGCGTCGGGCTCCCCTCGAGCGGCGTGTGCGCGAGCACGTCCTCGAGGCGGATCAGCCCCTGGGGCACGAGCAGGATCAGCCGCTCGAGGAGCCCTTTCAGTTCCGGGAAGTTGCCGCGCCAGGGCAGCGCCGCCAGAAGCGTGAGCGCCGGCCGCGTCAACGTCTTCAGCGGCATGCCGTTCTGTTGACACAGCTCCTTGAGAAAGTGCGTCGCCAGCGCGGGAATGTCTTCGCGGCGCTGGCGCAGCGCCGGCACGTCGATGCGAATCAACGCCAGCCGCTCGTAGAGATCCGGGCGCACCCGCCCTTCTTCGAGCGCGGTGTTGATCGAGGAGTCGGCCGACGCGATCACGCGCACCGCGAGCGAGACCCGCTCACGCGCTTCCTCGCTGAAGACCTCGCGGTCCCGCAGCACGCGCACGAGCCTGGCCTGCGCGCGCGCCGGCATTTCGGCCACGTTCTCGAGGAACAGGAAGCCGCCCGCTGCCTCGTGAATGCGGCTGATGCGCCGCACCCGTTCGAGGCTGCGCCGCTCCGGGGCGTTGCTGCCACGCTTGACCAGCATCCCGAACAACTGCAGTTCGACGTCTTCGGGATCCGGCGCGGAGCAATCGACCACGACGAACGGTCCGGTGTGATGCGGACTGTGGGCGTGGATCGCGCGCGCGATCATCTCGCGCCCGCTGCCCCGTTCACCGCAGATCATGATGCCGCACTGCCCGGCCGCGGCGCGCTGCACCAGCTCCATCACGGGACGCATCGCCGGCGAGGTGCCGACGACGCCGTAGGGAAGCGATTCGAGCGGCCGCAGCGGCTGCGTCGCCGCCGCGAGACTCGCCTGCTCGCGCGCGTTGGCGATCAAGGCGCGCAGGTCGCGCGCGGACGGCGGCCGCGGCAGCACGTCGAATACGCCGGCGCGGATCGCTTCTGCCGCCGCGTGCGGACGGGCCGGGTCGGCGATGCCGATCAGGATCGCATCGGGATGCCGCGTGCGGACGGCGCGCGCGAGGCGCAACGCCTCGCCGTTCTCACGGAGATCGATGAGGCAGAGCGAGACCGGTTCGCCGACGTCGAGCACGGCATCCTTGCCGCCGATCGGGATCGGCTCGTAGCCCAGTTCCTGGAGCAGCGCTTCGACGTCCGCTTCGGTGGCTCGCTCGGTGAAGAAGAGCGCGGCGGCCGCGGCAGCCTGTACGCGGGTCATTTCGCCACCCTGAAGTGCCCGGAGCCGTCCGGATCCTCTTCGATGCGATCCAGCGTTCCGTCGGCCGCGTACACGAGCCGGCGATCGGGTTTACCCGATCCCTTCGTGTCGAGTGCGAGCACGGTCAGCGTTCCATCGCTGTAGGTCTCCCACTTGTCCACGCGGCCGTCGCCGTCGGTATCTTCTTCGACTCTCACCATGACGCCCCCCTCGAAGAACTCACGCCGTGACACCTTGCCGTCGAAGCGGGTGGAGCGCTCGATCCGTTCGGGGGGCTGTTTCACCCCGCCCTCGGTGGTCGTGGGGTAGTACTCCCATCGGTCCACGCGGCCGTCCTGGTTCTCGTCGGCTTCCAGCTTGACGAGGCGGGCGCCGTCCATGAACGCCCACGTGTCGTGCTTGCCATCGTCGTTGGAGTCGTACGAGATGCGCGTGAGCTTGCCGGTGCCCGGGTCGTAGGTCGGCTGGATTTGATCGGATCCGGGCGGCGTCGATGCTGGCTGACCGCATCCCGCCGCGAGGAAGCCGAGGAGGAGAAGTCCAGCGCCTGACCGGAACCGCCGGCCGGCTGCGTACGGTCGAGTTGTCAGGATCAAGATGTAGCTCCGCCCTCTGCCTTACAGGCTTACGGCGGGACTCTGAGTTCTGGGGAGGCCCCTGTTATACTCCTTCCGGCTCAGCTGTGTCAAATCAGATCCGGATTAGTGACCTTTTTGATGACACCTCATCCGT
>DASWVN010000124.1:0-4022 GCA_036401215.1 Vicinamibacterales bacterium
TGCCAACGAACCGGGACATTCGTTGGCACGAAAAATTTCAAAATTCAAAATTCAAGGTCTGACCCCTGGTTTCTCACCGCTGCTCGGTAACGACGCCGTCGAGCGGCTCGGTCCCGAAATGCCCGACCGCGCCGCCGCCGAACGTAGTCGACACGTTGCAGGATGGGCGCACCATCCCGCCCTCCTGCGGATTGCTTTCGTTACTCCGCCCTCAGCGCGACCAGTGGATCCACGCGCGCGGCGCGGCGCGCGGGGACGTAAGCGGCGAGCAGACCGACGAGCAGCAGTGTAGCGGCGGTGACGCCGAGCGTCAGCGGGTCCTGCGGCGTGATCTCGTAGAGCAGGCTGCGAAGCTGCCGGCCGAAGGCCAGCGCGCCGCCGAGACCGAAGGCAAGGCCGATGACGAGCGGGATCGCGGCCTGTCGCACGACGAGTGCCTTCAGTCGTCCGGGATCGGCGCCGAGCGCGAGTCGGACGCCGAGTTCGCGCGTCTGCGCGTTCACCCAGTGCGCCATGACGCCGTAGATGCCGATCGCGGCGACCACGAGTCCGACGACGCCGAACAGTGCGAAGAGCATCGTCCGGAACTGCGTGTCTTGGATGCCGAGGAAGAGCGTCTCGCGAACGGTGCGGGGTGTCCCGACCACCAACTGCGGATCGAGCCGTCTGACGAGCGTTCGCATCGCGGCGGCAAGCGTTTCTGGATCCCCCGTTCCGCGCGCCACGATAGTCATGCGGCGGTATGTGTCGGGACCGATGAGCCGATAGATGCCGCCTCGAGGCGCTTCGCCGTACCCGGACCGGACGTCGGCCGCCGAGGTCCGTGTTTCTTCGGTGGCTTGACAACTCCGTCGATGTGCATAACCATACGGTTATTGAACCGAATGGCTATAAATACAGAGGCCCAGCTCAACGCAACGTTCCTGGCGCTCGCGGATCCGACACGGCGCGCAATCCTGGCCCGGCTGGCCCTGGGCGAGGCGTCGGTGGCCGAGCTGGCGGCGCCGTTCGAGATGAGCCAGCCGGCAATCTCGAAGCACCTGAAGGTCCTCGAGCGCGCCGGGCTGATCAGCGTCGGCCAGGACGCCCAACGTCGGCCCCGGCGGATCGAAGGGGAGCCGCTCGCCGCTGCGAGCGACTGGCTCGAGCGTTACCGCGACATCTGGGAGCACAACTTCAGGCGGCTCGATGGTCTCCTCGATGAGCTGCAACGCAAGCCGGCACGCCGGCGCACCAGGACGCGAAACCGCAAGTAGTCTGGAAGCGCACACACAGAGAAGGAGAGGAAACGATGCCGATGACAATCGACAAGGCGCAGGTCACGCTGCCGAGCGATCGCGAAGTGCAGGTGACACGTTCCTTCAAGGCGCCGCGCGCGCTGGTGTTCAGGGCCTACACCGAGCCGGCGCTGGTGCGCCGCTGGATGCTGGGCCCTCCGGGATGGTCGATGCCCGTCTGCGACATGGACGTCCGCGTCGGCGGGTCGTACCGCTGGCGATGGAGGAACGACGCTGATGGCGCCGAGTTCGGCTTCTTCGGCACCTTCCGCGAAGTGCAGCCCCCCTCGAAGATCGTGCACAGCGAGCGATACGATCCAGGGACCCTCCCCGAGGCGTACCCGACCGAGGGCGAAGCCATCATCACGACGACCTTCACCGAGGAGGACGGCATCACGACGATGACGTCGTTGATGGATTTCGGATCGAAGGAGATCAGGGACGCGGCCATGAAGACCGGTATGACCGAGGGGATGGAGCAGAGCTATCAGCTGCTCGATCGCCTCCTTCAGGAACAGCATCAGTGACCCACGGGGACGGGTTCGGACGCGGATGCCGGACCCGTCCTGGTGCAGATCCGAAGATCCGCGCCCGCCGATGCGTGTACCGAGATGAGCTTCGCGCGAAGAGCGAATACACTCGACAAGTAGTCACCGTTGATCCGTCTTGACTCAGGATCACGGCTTCACGAGAGGTACACACATGGCAGAGCAGAAGATCATCGCCGTCATCGGCGCAACCGGCGCGCAGGGAGGGGGCCTCGTCCGCGCGATTCTCGCCGATCCCGAACGGCGGTTCGCCGCGCGTGCGATCACGCGCAAACCCGACTCCGATAACGCGCGCGCGCTGGCCGCGGCCGGCGCGGAGGTGGTCGCCGGAGACGCCGACGATCCCGCGAGTCTCGAGCGCGCGTTCGCCGGCGCGCACGGCGCGTTTTTGGTCACGAACTTCTGGGAGCATCTCTCGCCCGAGCGCGAGTTGAATCAGGCCGCCGCGATGGCGCGGGCGACGAAGGCGGCGGGCGTCGCGCACGCGGTCTGGTCGACGCTCGAAGACACGCGGCGCGACATCCCGCTCGACGATCCGCGGCTGAAGACCCTGCAGGGCAAGTACAAAGTCCCGCACTTCGATGCCAAGGGGGAGGCGGACGCGATCTTCGCCGCCGAAGCGGCGCCCACCAGCTATCTGATGGCCGCCTTCTACTGGGAGAACTTCATCTACTTTGGTCAGGGTCCGCGGAAAGGCGCTGACGGCAACGTCGTCCTGGCGCTGCCGCTCGGCGGCGGCAAGCTGCCCGGCATCGCCGTGGAGGACATCGGCAAGTGCGCCTTCGGCATCTTCCAGCGCGGGCCGGCGGCTGCCGGCGAGCGATTCGGGATCGCGGGTGAGGTGCTCGCGGGTCCCGAGTACGCGGCCGCGTTCTCGCGCCATCTCGGCGTCCCGGTGTCGTTCTACGACATGCCGTTCGACGAATACCGGGCGCTCGGTTTCCCGGGCGCCGACGACATGGGGAACATGTTCGAGCACCACGCGATCCTGGGCGAGAAGTTCCGTCGCAATCGTTCACCCGAGGTTGCGCGCTCGCTGAATCCAGCGCTCCAGTCCTTCGACACCTGGCTGGGCGCCAACGCCTCACGCATCCCGCTCGGCTAACCCGCCCCGGGGTGCAGGCAGGGGTGCAGGCAGGCAGGCAGGGGTCAGACTCGACTCAGACTCGACTCAGACTCGACTCAGACTCGAGTCTGACCCCAGTCGGACCCCGAGTCTGACACCTGGGTGGGCGCCAACGCCTCACGCATCCGCTCTGTTAACCCGCCCAAGGGCAGGCAGGGGTCAGACTCGTCTCAGACTCGAGTCTGACCTCAGTCTGACTTGAGTCTGACCCCAGTCTGACCCCCAGTCTGACCCCCAGTCTGACCCCCAGTCTGACCCCCAGGGGGGACCCCGCGGCCGGGGGTGAAGCTCGTCAGCGTTCCTCCCGATATCCGGAACAGCCCCAGCATCATTCGGCGGCATGAGGCCGCTCCTGCCACGAAGTGGAGTTTCCGGATGAAAACGTTCAGCACTGCCCGTCTCCGATCTCTCATCGTCGTCGCTGCGGTACTGGTGCCGCTCCTCGCGGTTCCGCCGGACGCCTACGCCCAGCTCGGCATCGGCGGACGCTTCGCCTGGGTGACGGCCGATTCGAACGCCGACGAGGATTCCGTCCGGTTCACCGGCGGACAGATCCGCCTCATGTCACCGCGCTGGGGACTGGAAGTCTCGATGGACCGGCACAAGGAATCCTTCGATCTCCTTAACGAGAAGGTGACCCAGACGCCGATCCAGGCCTCGCTGCTCCTGCGCCTCGGCGGCCGCAGCGTGTCGCCGTTCCTGCTCGCCGGCCCGGGCTGGTACAAGACGAAGGTGCAACCGATCGACGGACCCGACGACGCCGTTCTCGAGATCGAAGAAACGGAGTTCGGATGGCACGCCGGCGGCGGTCTGGAGATCCGCCTCGGTCGCCACTTCGGCCTCCACGGCGACTATCGCTACACCTTTCTCGACTTCGGCGACGATGACGACGAGGACGAAGGATTCGTCGGGCGATTATTGCCCGGCCACCGCGGGTCGATGTGGACGTTGGGGGCAACGATCTACTTCTAAGAGTGCGGGGGTTCCAGGGGGGGCCAGAGGGTTCTCGAGGGATCCAGGGGTTCTCCAGGGTTCCAGGAGGTTCCAGGGGGTTCTCGAAGGTTCCAGTTG
>DASWVN010000125.1:0-11854 GCA_036401215.1 Vicinamibacterales bacterium
AGTCACGCGCTGGGCATTGAATGTCGGAGCCGACGAATCGCCTCGGTGGTCGGTCGGTCTTCAGATGGCCTCGGACGGCTGCCCGCGCCCATGACACAGATTGTCAGGACGCAAACGTCTGGACGGAAATGTCCGGGCGACTTTTTGTAGACTCCGCCTCCACCGCTTGTTCTCGAACACGGTCGGCTCAAGGAGGCAACGATGACGACGAAAACGCAGGAATCACGAATTCGACGACTCGCGCGGCGGAACGGCTACATCGTCCGCAAGTCACGCGGCGCGGTGAGCCTCAACAACCGCGGCCTCTACATGCTGGTTGACCCCAGCACGGGCGTGCCGATGGTGGGCTGGGACTTCGGCGCGACGCTCAATGACATCGAAGTGTGGCTGAACGCCTGATCCGCGACCTGAGGAAACCGGATCATGAATGACCGCACCACGTTCGAGCGAGTGATGGACATCACTGCGCAACTCGAATCGCTCGGCGACGTCGACCGACTGGAAGTACTTGAGATCGCGTGGCTGGTGATGGCCGCGAATGCGAGGAACGCGGCGCTGGCTTTGCCCGGCGGCTTCCCCGCTGAGCAGGCGCGCCAACTTACGCACCTTGAAAAGATCGCGCTACTCGTCAGGGAGGACAGCCCCGACTTGGAAGGCGAACGGCTGTTCCTGGAGGGCGACATCGCCGGCATGTTGCGGCACATGCGCGCGAGGATCGACGCCGCGGAGGCGAACGGCGAGGAAGGACGTGAGTACTACAATCTCAGCGATTTCCTTTCCGATCACGCCGAACAGATCCGCGCGCACTATCGCGGTGCGCCGCCAGGCGGCTACCTGCCCGACTACACGGAGTACGCGCCCGAGATCGATCTGTTGCTTGACATCATGGACGCCGTTCGGGGCCTTCCGGGATTGGACCGTGTTCCCGAGGCTGCGAGCGCCTTCGACGCTGACCTCGCGCAGGCGGTGGCGAAGTATCGGCTTTCCCGCGGGCAGGCCACAGAACGGCCGTAGAAGCGACGACGCGGGCAGGCGACCGGAAGCCGGGACCGTCGCCGATCACGCCCCAGAAGCCGGGGAAACGGCTCTGGGCCGGCGTGCCGACGACCGCGACCGAGACGGCAGCCGGGACCGGCGGACAGCAGCGCCGAAACAGGCCGAAGAGTGGCGGAAAACGCCTGAAATCCGCCGGGCGAACTCTTACCCTCCTCCTCCCCCAGCGGGAGGTGGAGACGATGACGACGAAGGAACCGATCGACGCACTGGTCATTCGGCATCTGCGCGGACATCAACCGATTCGGATCGTGTGTGCATGGTGCCGGGCGGTGCTGGTGGACGTGCCCGAAGACGAGCGCGGGACCAGTCACGGCATGTGCGATGCCTGCTACACGAGCGAAGTCGCGGGGAGGTTGCGATGAGCCGCAAAGCACCAGCGACCGAACCGCAGAAGGCATCGACCACGAAGAGGAAGGCGCGCCGACTGTCGCGCCAGCAGCGCATCGCCCGCGAGCGCGAAATCCTGGCGCGCTTCGACTTCAAGAACCGGCCGGCGCTACTGGCGGCCCGTGCTGAGCGAGCAGCGCGTCGGGCGCGTACGACGGGAGGGCGCCAGTCATGAGCACCAGACGCAACGTCGGCGAGATCATCAAGCGGGGGCGGATCTACTACATCCGCTACTACGACCTGAAGGGCCGTCGTCGGCTGGAGACCACGAAGTCCACGGACAGGAACGAGGCCGAGAAGCAACTCCGGAAGCGGCTCAGCGCGAAGGACGCGGGCGTGTCGCCGGATGCGGCCGTGGGCAAGCTGACCCTGAAGGAAGCGACCGACGACCTGTTTAATGACTACAAGGTGAACGGCCGGCGGTCGCTGCCAGAGGTCCGGCGCAAGGTCGAGTTGCACCTGTTGCCGTACTTCGGCGAGCGACGGCGCATGATGTCGATCACGACGGCGGACATTCGCGCGTTCACGGTGGCGCGGCAGGAAGCCGGCGCATCGAACGCCGAGATCAACCGCGAACTCGCGGCGCTGCGCCGGTCGTTCCGTCTGGCCGTTCGCGCTGGCCGGCTGGTGCAGTACCCGCACGTGCCGATGCTGCAAGAACGCAACACGCGGCGCGGGTTTCTCGAACCGGACCAGATCGCGGCCATCTGTGAGGCGCTACCCGAGGAGATTCAGCCGATCGTGAAGTTCGCCTACGCGACAGGCTGGCGGACAGCGAGCGAAGTGCTGCCGCTCGAATGGCGCAACATCGACTGGGCCGGCCGCTGCATTCGACTGGACGCGCACACGACGAAGAACGGCGAGCCGCGCGTGTTCCCGTTCACCACGGAACTCGAAACGATTCTCACGGGCCAGCTTGCCGAGCACGAGCGCCTGAAGGTGGCCGGCACCATCTGTCCGTTCGTGTTCCATCGCAACGGCGAACGGATCATGACGTTCCGTACCGCCTGGAAGAACGCGTGTAAGGCCGCAGGCTGCCCCGGCAAGCTGATTCACGACATGCGCCGGTCGGCTGTCCGGACGTTCGAGCGGGCCGGCGTGCCGCGGTCGGTCGCGATGTCCATCGTCGGGCACAAGACGGAGTCGATCTACCGGCGCTACGCTATCGTGGACGAATCGATGCAACGGGAGGCCGCGGCTCGTCTCGATGCGTGGGTGCAGTCACCGCGCCCTGCTTCCGGCCAGGTCAGGCATATGGGACGCTCGCGCCGGCAATAGGGGCTGCTGGCGAGTTTCAGGCAGGCGGGCAAGGTCGGTCATTCATCCTGAACCGGAGGGCACCGCTTGTCGCCGTAGGAGCAGTACACGCAGCAGTCACCTTGCTTTGGCCGGACGACGGCTTGGCAGGACGGGCAATCCCAGAAGAACACGCAGCGGTCGATCGGCATCGTTTCGATCGCTGCGTGCCCGCACATTGGGCAGGTTATCGTGACCTCTAAATCAGCCATCTTTGTCCGCGACCGACGGGAAATTCGTTCAGTGCGCGATCACTCGTTCGGGTCCGCTTGTCCCGCGTTGGACTGGCCGGGCTGGGAGTCGAACCCAGACGACCTTTCGGTCTGCGAGTTTTAAGCCCGCTGCGTCTACCAGTTCCGCCACCCGGCCACAATCGCGAGTGATCCCGTCCCGGCAGTGAACGGGATCATTTACGGGATCAGTTGAGGGATCACGGCGATCCCGGTCTGCGCCCGCGTTGCTGTAAGTCTCGGCGATCTATAACGTTACCCGTTCTCGTCGGTACGGCAGATCAGCGGAGGCTAACGATTTTAAGTCCCGAGCGTCTGCCAGTTCCGCCACCCCGGCGCGCTCACCATTGTAGAGTCCAACTCGCTCCAGACCGAGCGGAATACGCCCCGGCCGGGACGTATGATCGAGGCGGGCACCGATGATGATGCGCGGCTCGCTGACGATCGGTCTCGTGACGCTGGCGTTCACCTCGGCGTTGACGAGCGCGCCGCCCCGCCACTCCCCCGCCGCGGCGCCGCAGACCACCTGGGGCATCACGAAGGCCAGGCCGCATGAAGTCTCGCGGATCTACTGGGAGCTGCTGCCGGCGACCGAGGTCCTCGTGCCGCTGGAGCCGATGCAGCGCGACGGAACGCCGGTCCGCTTCCACCTGGTCTTCCACGCGTTCTATCCGGGACGCGCCGCGCTCGACCGGCGGACCGGGCTCCCGGAGTGGCCCAAGGGACCACCGTCGCGGCTGGCGGTCACCGCTCAGGCCTTTCCGCTCACGTTCGTCATCCCGGAACTGACGCTCCGCTTCATCACCGGACGAACCACGCACGACCTGACGGCCCCGGGCGGGCGCTATCGGTACGTTCCCTGTCTGATCGCCACCGACGACTGCACGCCGACCGGTGTCGAGGCAGACATCACCGCGGACCTGCTCAGAACGCTCGTTCGCGCGGATCGCGTCGAGGGGACCTCGCTTGGCACGCCGTTCATCCTGACTGACGCGGACCGCGATGCGCTGACCGCGTTCGCGCGCCGGATCGAGCTGGCACCCGCAATCGAGCGAGGCGCGTGGTGAACAGCCGCCAAGTCCACCAGGCCGCGGCGATCGCCTGATCCGGCCAATGCAATCGATATCTGACGTGCTGTCGATCTGGCGGCCTCCTATTCGTATAGGAAGTGAAAGCTCGATCTGGATGGGACGCCCACGGCGGCCCGGGAGGACACCATGAAACAGTACATGCTCAGCATCTACCAGCCCGACGGCGTCACGCCGCCGCCGGAACTGCTGGAACCGGTCATGAAGAACATGCACGCGCTCGTGCAGGAAGCGAAGGACGCCGGCGTCTGGATCTTCAACGGCGGTCTGCACCCGCCGGCCGCATCGACGGTCGTGCGCATCAGCAACGGCGCGCCGCTCGTGACCGACGGACCGTTCATCGAGGGAAAGGAGCACATCGGCGGCTTCCTCATCATCACGGCGCCGGATCTCGACGCCGCGCTGGCGTGGGCCCGAAAGACGGCGGAGGCGCTGCGCCTGCCGGGCCAGAGCGACAGCCTGGCCATCGAGGTCCGCCCCTTCCAGCACTGACGATGGCCGAGGGACGGATCGACGCGGAGGTGATCGAAGGGATTTTCCGCGACCAGTACGGACGCGCGGTGGCGGTCCTCGTCCGCCGCTTCGGCGATATCGACACCGCCGAGGAAGCCGTACAGGACGCCTTCGCGGCGGCACTCGAGCGCTGGCCGTCCGCGGGGCTGCCGCCGAGCCCCGCCGGCTGGATCATCACCACCGCCCGCAACCGCGCGATCGACCGGCTCCGCCGCGAGGCCTCGCGCGACGAGCGGCACGCGCAGGCGGCGTGGCTGCACGACACGACCGGAGACTTTATCGAGGAGGACGCGGTGCACGACGACCGGCTGCGCCTGATCTTCACCTGTTGCCACCCGGCGCTGGCGCTGCCCGCGCAGGTCGCGCTGACGCTCCGGCTCCTCGGCGGCTTGACGACCGCCGAGATCGCGCGCGCGTTCCTCGTGCCGGAACCGACGATGGCACAGCGCCTCGTGCGGGCGAAGGCGAAGATCCGCGATGCGCGGATCCCCTACCGCATCCCGGACGCCGGCGACCTTCCCGACCGCCTGCGCGGCGTGCTCGCGGTCGTGTATCTGATCTTCAACGAAGGGCACACCGCCAGTTCCGGCGACCACCTCTCGCGCGCGGACCTCTCCGACGAAGCGATCCGCCTCGGTCGCATGCTCGCCGGGCTGATGCCCGACGAACCGGAAGTCCTTGGCCTGCTCGCGCTGATGTTGCTCACCGAATCGCGGCGCGCCGCACGCACGGACCGCGACGGGCATCTCGTCCGCCTCGCCGACCAGGACCGCACGCAGTGGGACCGCGCGCTCATCGACGAAGGCCAGCGGATCGTGCGCGCGTGCCTGGCCCGCAACCGGCCCGGACCGTACCAGATCCAGGCGGCGATCAACGCGGTACACAGCGACGCCCCGTCCGCTTCCGCGACCGACTGGCGTCAGATCGTGCGGCTGTACGATCAACTGCTCACCATCGCGCCTGGCCCGGTCGTCGCGCTCAATCGCGCCGTCGCAGTCGCGGAAGTCGAGGGGCCCGAGCCGGCGCTGGCGCTGGTCGAAGCGCTGCGCGGCCCGGAACTGGAGCGGTATCACCTCTTTCACGCCATCCGCGCCGACCTGCTCGCGCGCACCGGCCGTCCCGCAGACGCGATCCACGCATACGATGCCGCGATCGCACTGACCCAGAACGCCCGGGAACGCGACTTCCTGCGGCGCCAGCAGACGCGCCTGCAACACGCCTCGAACCACGTCCGGTGAAGCACCAGCACCGCACTAGCACCAGCACCCCCGCAGCAGCACTCAGCACCCAGCACCAGCACCCCGCAGATCGCGGGTCTCCGGCTGAGGTTCAAAACGCCCGGATGTTGCTATAGTGAACCCCCATGTCTGAGCGGCAGACGATCCTCATCGTCGAAGACGACGAGGATCTGCGACGTCTGTTCCGCACGGCTCTTTCGCTCGCGGGCTACGACGTCATCGAAGCCGGCGACGGTCTCGAGGC
Source organism: Vicinamibacterales bacterium (assembly GCA_036401215.1). Lineage (GTDB taxonomy): Bacteria > Acidobacteriota > Vicinamibacteria > Vicinamibacterales > 2-12-FULL-66-21 > JACDCA01. The sequence goes on from DASWVN010000125.1 coordinate 6,053, forward strand.
GCTGCAGCGGATCGAAGAAGCGCCTCCGCGTCTCGTCGTCCTGGACCTGATGCTTCCGGGCTTCAACGGAGTCACGGTCCGGCAGGAACTCGCTGCGCACGCGCCCACCCGCCACATCCCCGTCGTCGTCATCACCGGCACCCACGTCCCCGACGATCTCGACGTCGACTGCGTCCTCCGCAAGCCGATCGCCGTCGACGAGTTGCTGACCGCCGTCCAGCGCTCGCTGGCCTCGCAGGCCGGCGGTGCCGTCTGAGCGGCGTCACGCACGAATCCTGATCGCAACGCCCGGGCGGAGTCGGCCGCGTCGTGTGCGGTGCGACGTGCGCGGTGCGACGTGCGCGGTGCGACGTGCGCGGTGCGAGGTGCGGCGTGCGCGGTGCGACGTGCGACGTGCGGCGTGCGACGTGCGGCGTGCGACGTGCGACGTGCGACGTGCGACGTGCGACGTGCGACGTGCGACGTGCGACGTGCGACGTGCGACGTGCGGCGTGCGAGGTGCGACGTGCGAGGTGCGACGTGCGAGGTGCGAGGTGCGGGGTGCGGGGTGCGGGGTGCTGCGGGTCGCGCGCCGGAGGCATGTCGGCCCGGCGGCGCGATGCGGCCAGGTGCTGCAGCCTGCCTCGCCGTAGCCTTGGCGAAGGCGGGGCAGTTCGAAAACTGGGCACCGCAGGCGTCCCGGACCGCGTTCGCAGGGTTTCGCCACTGACGCAGCGGCCACCTCGGATGCCGACCCTGATCAGGGCAAAGCGATCGGCCAACCCCAGCGAATGCGGGCATCGTAAGGCACGCGCCGGAGGTGCAGTTTTCCGGCCGCCAGGCCGATCCGCCTACGCGCGAAGCGCTCCGGCGCGACCTCGCCGAAGCCTTGGCGAAGGCGGGGGCGCCGCAGGGCCGATGTGCCTCCGGCGCATCAGACCCGCTCAGAGCCGGCCGCGGTGCGCGGTCCGCGGTGCGACGTGCGAGGTGCGGCGTGCGAGGGTCGCGCGCCGGAGGCACGTCAGGCCTGCGGCGCGATGCGGCCAGGGCGCTGATGACTCCAGCTGACCCTCACGGCGGGACTCGTGCTCCCCTTTGTCGTAACATCTCGGGCACCGAAAGAAGGAGCCCTCGATGCTGAAGTCCTGTCTGATACGTTTCGCCGGCGTGATGCTGGTGACCGCGGCGCTGGCCGCACCGGCCGCCGCCGATCCCATCAAGTTCGCGCGCCATCCGCACGTCGCGCACGGCAAGATCGCGTTCTCGTACCACGGCGACATCTGGATCGCCAACGTCGACGGATCGAGCCCGATGCGCCTCACGGCGCACGTCGGCCGCGACACGTTTCCGCGGTTCTCGCCCGACGGCAAGCTCGTGGCGTTCACGAGCAACCGGTTCGGCAATGACGACGTGTTCGTCGTGCCGGCGACGGGCGGCGAGCCGCGGCAGCTCACGTTCAACACGACCGGAGACACGGTCCTCTACTGGACGCCCGACGGCAAGGGCATCGTGTTTGCCAGCTCGCGCGGCGCGGCGCAGTGGCGCAGCCCGCTGCACATCGTGTCGGTCGATGGCGGGATCCCGCGGCCGATGGACATGGACAACGGCAACACCGGCATGATCAAGCAGGACGGCTCGCTCGTCGCCTTCACGCGCAAGGGTGGCGCCTACTGGCGCAAGGGGAACCGCGGCAACCGCACCGACGACATCTGGGTGCAGGACCTCGCGACGAAGAAGATCACCCGCCTGACCGATCCGAACCAGAAGGAGTTTCGCGAATGGGTGCACGACACCTACCCGATGTGGGGCGCCGACGGACAGATCTACTTCGCCTCCGAGCGCGACGAGATCTGCAACATCTGGAGGATCTCGCCGACCGGCGGCGCGCCGGCGCAGGTGACGCGGCATCGCGACGATGGAGTGCAGTTCCCGTCGATCAGCCCTGACGGCCAGGTCATCGCCTACGAGAACGAGTTCGAGCTGTGGACGCTCGACGTGCCGAACGGCACGCCGAAGAAGGTCACGATCGAGATGGCCTTCGATCCCAAGGACAACCTGGTCACCTGGGTGAACACCCGCAACAAGGCTGAAGGCTTCTCGCCTTCTCCCGAGGGTGACTACATTGCCGTCGACTTCCACGGCGAGGTCTTCATCATCCCCACCGATCCGGAGATTGGCGAGAAGGCGCAGGTCACCCAGTCGTCCTGGCGCGATCAGGGGGCGATGTTCTCCCCCGATGGCCGATATGTGGCGTACCTGTCGGACGAATCCCGCGAGCAGGAAGTGTGGATCTACGACCGCACGACCGGCGACCGCCGGAAGGCCAGCACGCACCAATCCTTCAAGGACCTGCACGCGTGGTCGCCCGACTCGAAGACGCTCGCCTACACCGCGGCCAACCGGCTGTTCCTCGTCGACGCCGACGGGACCAACGCGCGTGAACTCGCCTACAACGAGGCCGGAGGCTACCAGGTCACCGGCTTCTCGCCCGACGGCAAGTGGCTCGTCTACTCGCGGCGCGACGACGACCAGAACTCGGACGTGTATCTCTTCGAGATCGCGACGAAAACGGAACACAACATCACCGACAACCCGTTCAACGACCGGAACGGCACCGTGACGCCGGACGGCAAGTCGGTGGTGTTCGTCTCGGATCGAGACGGCGGCACCTCACATCTCTTCATCGTTCCGCTGAACCGGCAGACCGAGGACCCGAACGACCCGCTCGTGCGCGAGCGGATCAAGAAGGCGGCGGCATCGGCACGCTCCGGACGCGGCAACAACAACCAGGACGCCCAGGCCCCCGCGCCGGCGCCGCTGACGGTCAATACCGACCGGATCGACCGGCGCGCCGTCCAGCTCACCACCGGTCAGCGCGGCGTGCAGACCTACTTCCTCTCCACCGACGGACGCACGGTGTTCTTCCGTTCCGACGATGAGCGGGGCCCGGGGTTGTTCACGATGACGATCGAGGGCAAGGACCGCCGCAAGGTGTCCGACGGCCCCTTCCAGGGGCTGACCCCGACGAAGGATCGCCGCAAGGTCTTCTACACGCAGAACCAGGACATCTACCAGATGGAGCTGTCGGGCCAGTACCGCAAGACGCAGATCAACTTCGCGTTCTCGGTCAAGGTCGATCAGCGCGAGGAGTGGGCGCAGATCCTCGACGAGAGCTGGCGCGTCATGAAGTACCGGTTCTACGACGAGAAGATGCACGGCCGCGACTGGAACGCGATCAAGGCCCGCTACGAGCCGCTGCTCGAGTACGTGGGTGAGAACCAGGACGTCTACGATCTCGCCAACGAGATGATCGGCGAACTGAACGCGTCGCACACGGGGGTGAGCGGACCGCCGAGCCGTGTGATGGAGGACGTGTATCAGACACGCTATCCCGGCTTCGAACTCGAACCCGCGAACGGCTACTACCGCGTATCCCACATCTATCGCGACGGTCCGGCCGACAAGGAATGGATCGAGCTGAAGGTCGGCGACTACGTGACCTCGATCGACGGCGCCGCGATCAAGGCGGGAGACAACTACTGGCCGCTGCTGAACAGCCCGCTGAACGAGTACGTGACCGTCGGCGTCTCGTCGAAGCCGGGCGCCGAGGCCGAGAAGACGCTGAGGATCCGGACCGTCACCAGCATGGGGAACATCAAGTACGAAGAATGGGTGGCGAAGAACCGGGAGTTCGTCGAGAAGGAGACCAACGGCGACATCGCCTACGTGCACATCCGCTCGATGAACCAGCCGTCGCTGCGCCGGTTCGAGAACGAGATCAACCAGTTCTCGAACAAGAAGGGGATCATCGTCGACATCCGCTTCAACGGCGGCGGCAACATCGACCAGCAGCTCATCGACATCCTCGAGCGGCGTCCCTACGAGTACTGGAACAGCCGCTGGGGATCGCGCACGTGGGGCCGCCGTCCGCGCCAGGCGATCGCCGGGCCGAAGGTGATGCTGATCAACAGCCGTTCGGGGTCCGACAGCGAGGTCACGCCGCAGGCGTTCCGCGATCTCGAACTCGGCCGCATCGTCGGCAACCCGACAGCCGCAGCCGTCATCGCCACCGGCTCGTATCGCCTGATCAACGGCGGCTCGATCCGCACCCCCGGCTCGCTCGTCGTCACGTACGATCCGAGCAAACCGAACAACTACGGCATCAACCTCGAAAACTTCGGCGTGGCGCCGGATGTCTGGGCCGAGAACACGCCCGAAGACGAGTTGAACGGCTTCGATCGCGAATTGAAGGCGGCGATCGACGAAGCGATGAAGATGCTCAAGGAGGGCCGTTACCAGTACACGGAGCCCGCGGCGTCCGGCGGGCGATAGGCTTCGCGCGCCTGACCCAGCGTTGAACTTGCGGTTATCGGGTCACACTGGCAGCTGTCCCGATACCTCACCGCGGAGAACGCTGTGGACGCAGAGGTCCTTCTGTTGGATCGTGCAGTGAAACACGCCGGGGCATCCCCTGACGCCGTTCACTGCCCATGAACCAACATCAGTGTCTCTGCGTTCACTGCGTCGCTCTGCGGTGAGGTATTGGGATAGCTGTCCCGATATGGGTTCGGTGCCACGACTTTGAGGGAGGCGACCGAAGTGTAAACTGAGGCCGTGGCGTCCAAAGTCCTGCTCGTCGTGATCGATGCGGCTACGCCGCACGTCGTCTGTCCCGCCGTCCAGACGGGACGGCTCCCCGTCATGCGCCGGCTGGCCGAGTCGGGTGACATGCACACGCAGTCGGTTTCGATGTTTCCGTCGATCACGCCGGCGGCGACCTCGACGATCATCACCGGCGCGTATCCCTGCGAGCACGGGATCGCGGGCGCTGCGTGGTTCGACACCGCCAAGAACGAAGTCGCCTACTACGGCGACGACTTCTGGATCATCGCCCGCGAAGGCTTCGGCCACTTCATCAACGACTTCCTGCTGCGGCTGAACGGGGACCGGATGCGCGCGCCGACCCTCTTCCAGATGGTCGAGCGCACCGGGCGGACGGCCGGGTCCCTGAACTATCTCGTCTACAAGGGCAATGTGCTGCACAAGGTGAACGTCCCGAAGCTGATGGCCACGCTGCCGGGTGTGCCGCTCAGCGAGACGGTCGAAGGGCCCTCGCTCCTCTGTCTCGGGGACTTCGTCGGCACACGCACGCCGCACGGGCACAAACCGAAGGAGAAAGGCGGTCTGCTGCACCGGTTCGGCATGGACGACGCGTCCACGGCGTCGATGCTGAAGGATTTGGCCGGGAAACACGCATTGCCGGATCTGACCGTCGCCTACTTCGCCGACAACGACTACGTGAGCCACGAAGTCGGTCCGGTGGCCGCGCTGCCCGTGGTGCAACGCGTGGACGAAGCGCTCGGCGAGACCTTCGAGGCCTTCGGCGGGATGGACCGTTTTCTCGAGGAGACGGCGGTCATCATCACCTCTGACCACGGCCACTGCGACATTCTGGACAGCCCCGCCGCGGTGATCCGGCTGGACCAGGTGCTTGCCGACTTCAAGCAGGCGGCGCTCGGAGCGGCGTGGAAGGCGAAGGACGAGATCATGATCTGCCCGAACATGCGGGCGGCGCAGATCTACGTCCGCCAGCCGCGGCCCGAGATCATCGAGCTTCTCGCGTCGACGCTCCTCACGCACCCGGATGTGGACCAGGTGATCTGGCACAGCCGGCTGACCGGCGGCGACGGGCACTACACGGTGATGAGCAGCCGCGGGCGCCTGACGTTCTCGCGGGAAGCGTCGTCGAACGGCGCCACCGACGAGTTCGACGGCGAATGGAGCTGGAGCGGCGAAGGTACGGCCCTTGGCCTGTCGCAGGAT
>DASWVN010000126.1:0-6116 GCA_036401215.1 Vicinamibacterales bacterium
ACCACCGCCCCCGGATCCCGCACCCAGCGCCGCGGACCGCGCACCCCGGACCCCGGATCCCGCACTACGGACCCCGGACCCCGGACTCCGGACCGCGGACCGCGGATTGCGGATCCTCATGGTCACGCCCGAAGCGCACCCCTTCGCCAAGACCGGCGGACTCGCCGAAGTGGCCGGGGCGCTTCCAGCGGCACTGACGCGACTCGGTCACTCGGTCACGGTCGTCCTGCCGCGATACCGGGGCGCGCTGCCCGACTCCACGCCTTCGAGGCGGATCGACCTTCAACTCGGTCCCAACACGTTCTCCGTGGGCTTCCTCGAGCAGGTGATGGACGATGGCGTGCGCGCCGTGCTCGTGGACGTGCCGGCGTTGTTCGACCGTGAGGGACTGTATGGGCAGGACGGACGCGACTATCCCGACAACGCGCTCCGGTTCGCGGTGCTGTCGCGAGCGGCTCTCGAATTCGCGCGGATGGAGGGGGTGCGTCCCGACATCATCCACGCCCACGACTGGCAGACCGGGCTCGTGCCGGTCTATCAGAAGATGCACCTGTCGAACGATCCGGTCGTCGGCGGCGTGCCCACTGTTTTCACGATCCACAACCTGGCGTTCCAGGGACTTTTCGGGCTCGATGCGCTGCCGGCCATCGGACTGGACTGGAACGTCTTCCATCCCGAAGCACTCGAGTACTGGGGGAACATCAGCCTGCTGAAAGGGGGCGTGAACTTCAGCGAGAAGATCACGACCGTCAGCCCGACGTATGCGCGCGAGATCCTCACGCCGGAGTTCGGGTTCGGCTTCGAAGGCATTCTCCGCCGCCGCGCCGACGATCTCGTCGGCATCCTGAACGGGATCGATACCGATCGGTGGAACCCTGAAGCCGATGAATTCGCGCCGCGGTTCTCGGCGTCGGATCTCGCCGGCAAGCGCGAGGCGAAGCGTGCCCTGCTCGATGACGTCGGACTACCTGCGGACGACAAATCGCTCGCTCGCCCGGTGATCGGGATGATTTCGCGGCTGACCGATCAGAAGGGTTTCGATCTGATCGGCGCGGCCGCCTCACAGCTGATCGAGCTGGATGCAGCCTGGGTCATGCTCGGCAGCGGCGATCGCCAGTACGAGGAACAGTGGCGGAGCCTCGCGGCCCATTACCCGGACCGCGTCTCGGCAACGATCGGCTTCGACGAACGCCTGGCGCACCTGATCGAAGCGGGGGCCGATATGTTCCTCATGCCGTCCCGTTTCGAGCCGTGCGGACTCAACCAGCTGTACAGCCTTCGCTACGGCACGGTGCCGATCGTGCGCGCGACGGGCGGACTCGAGGATACGATCAGGGACGCGGCTGAACCGGACGGCAACGGCATCAAATTCGCTGATCCCGCGCCAGGGGCCCTGGTGGCGGCGGTGCGGCGCGGGCTGCAGCTCTACCGGGACGGGGATCGCTGGAGCGCGATCCAGAAGGCGGGGATGGCCGCCGACCCGTCCTGGGACGTTTCAGCCCGGGAGTATGTCAAAGTGTATGGCGGCGTTCGAACGGAACGCCGCTAGATGTAGGGCCCCCTTGACGGGGCGCCCGGCACCCTTGACGGGGTGCCATTCTCACAGTCGGTAAGGACACTTTCATGGCATCAGAAAAGGTCGCAATTCTGACGGACGGCAACTTCGAACAGACCATCAACGCGGGCAAGCCCGTGCTCATCGATTTCTGGGCGGAGTGGTGCGGGCCCTGCCGGCGGCTGGCGCCGACCGTCGATGAGCTGGCGCACGATTACGACGGCAAGGTGGTCGTGGCGAAGATGAACGTGGACGAGAACCCGTCGACCCCGATGCGGTTCAGCATCCGCGGGATTCCCACGCTGCTCCTCTTCAAGGGCGGGCAGCTGGTCGAGCAGGTCGTCGGTCTCGCCGACAAGGACTCTCTCAAGAAGATGCTCGACAAACATGTTGCGTAACGTCGTCATTATCGGATCGGGCCCGGCCGGCCTGACGGCTGCCATTTATGCGGCGCGCGCCAACCTCAAGCCGCTCGTGATCGAGGGGCTCGAGGCGGGCGGGCAGCTGATGCTCACCACCCTCGTCGAGAACTGGCCGGGCCACCGGGACGGGATCGACGGTCCCGTCCTGATGGGGGAGATGCGGGCCCAGGCCGAACGCTTTGGTGCGGAGATCATCCGCGGCCACGTAACCGCCGTCGACCTGCAGTCCCGTCCGTTCACGGTGAAGACGGGAGACGTCGAGTACCAGTGCCGGTCCCTCATCATCGCAACGGGCGCCTCGGCACGGCTGCTCGGTCTTCCGTCGGAGCGCACGCTGATGGGCCACGGCGTGTCCACGTGCGCCACGTGCGACGGCTACTTCTTCCGCGGCAAGCCGATCGCGGTCATCGGCGGCGGCGATTCGGCGATGGAAGAGGCGATCTTCCTCACGCGCTTCGCCTCGCAGGTCACGGTGATCCACCGCCGCGATACGCTGCGCGCCTCCAAGATCATGCAGGACAAGGCGTTCGCCAATCCGAAGATCGCCTTCGAGTGGAACGCCGAAGTCGAAAGCGTCGACGACACCGGTCTCGGCGCCGTCACCGCCATCAACCTCCGCAACAACCAGACCGGCGAGCGCAAGTCGATCCCGGTGGAAGGCGTGTTCGTCGCCATCGGACACACGCCCAACACGTCGCTCTTCACCGGGCAGCTCGAGATGGATCCGAACGGCTACATCATCACGCACGCCGGATCGCGGACGAGCGTTCCCGGGGTCTTCGCCTGCGGCGACGTCCAGGATCACATCTACCGCCAGGCCATTACGGCTGCGGGATCGGGATGTATGGCCGCTATCGATGCGGAAAAGTATCTGGAGGGTGTTCCGCAACATCTGGGAGAGGCTGAACTGACTGCGTAAAACTCCGAACTATGAACTCCGAACTATGAACTAAGAACCCCGAACTCCGACCTAAGAAGGTCACATAGTTCGGAGTTCATAGTTCGGAATTCATAGTTCGGAGTTTCTTCCGCCCCGACATTTCCCTTGACGTCTATATTTCCTCGAAATAGAGTTCCCGGCAGAGGAGTTGCGATATGCCTCTCTGGGTTCGCCTTTACCGGGCGCTGCTCTCGCTGGCGCCGCGGTTCAAGCGCGAGTACGGCGACGACGCCACACGCGACTATTCACGTCTGATCGCCCGTGAAGGCCGGTTGCGCGGCCGGGCGGCATCCCGATGGCTCGCTGTCGCCGGGGCCTTCGACGCGCTCAAGGCTGCCGTCACCGACCGGGCCGGCGATGCGCCTCCGCTTCACAGCGTCGGTCCCGATGCGAGGCAGGCACTGCGCATCTGGCGCCGGGAGCCGGTCCTGGCCCTCGCCGTTGCCGCGACCCTCGCCATCGGCATCGGCGCCACCACCGCGGTCTACAGCGTCGTCAACGACATCCTCATCAGACCGCTCCCGTTCACCGCCGAGGATCGGCTGGTCGTGCTGTACGGGACGACGCCACGGACCCAGGGCATGTATGGTTCGTACGCCGACGTGCTTGACTTCCGCCGGCAAATGCGAAGCTTCCAGTGGATCGGCGGCGCCCGTCGCGCGAGCGCAACCTGGATGAGCCACGACGAAGCACGGCCGGTATCGGTGATCCGCGTGACGGATGGCTTTCTCAGCGGCCTCGGGGTCCGGTTCGAGACCGGCCGTGATTTCAGAGAGCACGAGCCCGAGTCGGCCGTGGCGACCGCGGCGTTCGCCAGGCAGCATTTCGGCTCGCCCGATGCGGCCCTCGGCCGCCGCCTGGTCCTCGACGATGGGCCGGCGGAGATCGTCGGCGTGCTCGAGCACCCGGTGGACATTCCCTATGCGGGCACGCCGGAGCTGTTCAGACCCTATGCGCGCTCGCCGACGGAGATCGAATCTCGCGGCTCGAACGCTGTGCTGATCATCGCGCGACTGCGTCCAGGCGTCACGATTCAGGAAGCGGAGGCCGAGGCGAAACTCGTGCAAGCTCGGCTCGCGGAGACGTTCCCGCAGGAGCGTGAGGTCGGCGTGCGGCTGACGCCGTTGCGGCCGGAGATCATCGGCGATCTCGCCCAGCCGCTCCGGAACATCTCCGCGGCCGTGTTGCTGGTCTTCACGATCGTGCTCGCCAGCATCACGAGCCTGCTGCTCGCGCGGGCGGCGGCGCGCGCGGGGGAGACGGCGGTGCGTCTGTCGCTCGGGGCATCGCGTGCACGCCTGACGCGGCTCTGGCTGTTCGAGGCGCTCGTGCTGGCAATCCCCGGTGGTCTGGCCGGTATCGCACTGGCGTACACCCTCGTCGGGGCCGTCCGGGCAGCGCTGCCGCCGCAATTCGGACGCCTCAACACGATGCATATCGATAGTGCGGCGCTCGGAGCCGCCGCCGGCTGTGTGCTGCTGTCGGCGCTGGTCTTCACTCTCGCGCCGCGCGTGCTCGGTCTCACTCGCCTTCGCTTGGATGGGGTCGGCGACGCGACGCGCACGATCGCGGGGCTGCGTCGCGCGCGGTGGCAGGCCGGGCTGATCGCCGGGCAGGTGGCGCTCAGCCTCGTGCTCGTGTGCTGCGCGGTCTGGCTTGCGGCGAGCATGGCGCGTCTGCAAGGGACGCCGCTTGGCTTCGATCCAGAGGGGGTGGTCAGCGCACGGTTCTATCTGACGCGCCCTCTGCGCATGAGCACCGATGCGCGCAAGGCTCTTGTACGGCGGCTCATCGAAGAGTCGCAATCGATTGGAGGGCTGGAGCACGCGGCGGTCTCCAGCGATCTACCGGGCGGGCGGACATCCCGTTTCGTCCTGCCCCGCATCCGCCCCGGCGACAGTCCCCTGGGTGTCGAGGACGAGGTGTCGGTCGTCCGGTTCGAGGTGTCGCCGTCGTTCTTCTCCATCTTTCGCATTCCGGTCCTGCGCGGTCGTGTATTCGACACAGCGGATCTCGCGACCCCACTGGCCAACGTCGTCGTGAGCCAGTCCTTCGCTGAGCGTTACCTGCCGGACGGAGATGTCGGAACTCAGGTGGCTCTCTCCGGACGCGAACCACAGACTGTCATCGGTGTCGTCGCTGACGTCCACGCCGACGCACTCGGCCGAACATCGGATCCGCAGCTCTATTTCGTCGAAGGCACCCCGGGACTGCTGAGTGTGCTGACGCTGCGCGCCAGGGACGACGCTCGCATCAATGTCGAGGATGTCCGAGCCATCTTTCGGCGTGTCGCCCCCGACATGGTGGTTCAGGTGATGCCGATGACCGATTTGGTGGCATCAGCTCTCGATTCACGGCAGGTGGTAACGCGTTCGGCGTACGGCTTCGCCGGGATCGCGCTGCTGCTCGCGGGGATCAACGTCTACGGTCTTGCGGCGCTGACGGTCGTGCAGCGGACGCGTGAGATCGGCATCCGTATGGCGTTAGGGGCGGCGGCCCGCGATGCGAGCGGGCTCATCGTGCGACGGGGCGTGCAGTGGATCGTCGTCGGGGCGGCGATCGGGCTGTCGGCCGCACTGTTCCTTGCGGCGCCAGCCATTCGCGGCCAGTTGTTCCAGACAGATACGGGGGAACCGGCGCTCATCGCGGCGGCGGCGCTGATCGTGATCGCGACGGCGCTCACCGCATTGTGGATCCCTGCGCGCCGGGCGGCTGCGATCGACCCAGCCATCACGCTGAGGGCTGAATGACGAAGAAGCTGCCGCCGGTCGACACGATGCTCCCGCTCGCACCGCCGATGTTCTACATCCTGATTGCACTGGGCGACGAAGCTCTGCATGGCTACGCCGTGATGCAGGGGATCGAAGAGCGTTCCGACGGCCAGGTGCGCCTGTTGCCGGGGACGCTTTACAGCACGATCAAGAAGATGCTTCGGCTGCAGCTGATCGAGGAATGTGATCCGCCGCCGGACGTCGACTCCGAAGACGAGCGCCGCCGGTACTACCGCGCGACGAAGTTCGGCAGGGATGTGTGTTCAGCCGAAACCCAGAGACTCTCGATGCTGGTAAGACTAGCGAAAGGTGCGCGCGTGAGGAACGCCTAGTTCATAGTTCGGCGTTCCTCGTTCGGCGTTCCTCATTCGGCATTCATCGTTCGTAGTTCGGAGTTCATAGTTCGGAGTTTCACTCAATCCACCCTC
>DASWVN010000127.1:0-10737 GCA_036401215.1 Vicinamibacterales bacterium
TTGTTCGTGTTCTGCCTTCGTGGTCGTCGTGTTCTTCGTGTTCGTAGTGCCCTTGAAAGCCGTCGGCGCGTGAAGCCGACGCCGCGTGAAGCCGCCGCCGCGTCCGAGTTCCGGAGTTGAGCTGATTCGCGGCAGTGACACGGGCCAACGGCTCGGGCGCGTGAAACTCCGAACTCCGAACTCCGAACTCCGAACTGCGAACGCTGATCGCTGATTGGAGCGTCCGGGTAGCTAGCGACAGTGCCACGGGCCAAACGACTAAGGCACGAAGGACACGACGAACACGAAGGCCACGAAGAAGGACACAAAGAAATCAAGGTTTGTTCGTGTTCTGCCTTCGTGGTCGTCGTGCTCTTCGTGGTCGTAGTGCCCCTGAAAGCCGTGGGCGCGTGAAGCCGCCGCCGCGTCGCCGGTGACTTGCTAGTTGCAGGAAGAGCCGACCACTCTCACAGAGCTGACGTGCAGGTCGCGATTCGTCAGGACACCGGTTGCGGTGACACGCTTGCCGACACTCTTTCTGAGCGCCAGCGGATCGTCGGTCCCCACGAGGTTGACCGGCGCCGTCCGCCTTCTCAGAAAGCCCGTACGCCAGCTGCGCGATTTCGGCGCGTCGTCTCCCTCGGTGTCAGCCAGGCGGAACTCATCTCCATCAGTACTGATCTCGAGGCAACCGATGATCGTCACCGCCGGCGCGTTCGCCGCCGACAGCGCTGAGGGGGCCGCCGGTTTCGCATCCGCCACCGCCGGCGCCGTCGATTCCGCGACTGCGCGCGGAGGTGGATCGATCGCTGCGGCTGGCCGGCGTGGAGCTGGTGCCGGTGTGTCGTCGGTTCGATCCACCGGCTTCTGCACGGGAGGCTTCTTCGCCGGCTCGGTGAGCGCTCGAGGTGTGGTGACTGGATTCGTGGGCGCTGGTGCGACCGGCGCGTCCGCTGATGGCGGAGGCGATGGCGGTTCGGCCGCAACGTCCGGCCCCTCCACCGGCTGTGGTTTCGGCGTGTCTGTCACGCTTGCTGGTGATGGCTGCTGCGGGATGGCGGCGAGCGCGATCACGAGCACGGCGACTCCCGAGATCGCGGCCACCTGTCCACGAGTCGGTTGCCATATCGGCATCGGCGCGTTCGTCGCGGCCGCGACGACTGCCGGACTGGACGCGACCGTCGCCGGCGAGGCAGCATCGTGCGCTGACTGAGACGGCGGAGCGGCAGGCGCATTCGCGCGCTTCGCGACGCGCTTTGCCGGCTGCCGCTTCTTGACCGGCTTCTTTGCAGGCTTTTTGGCGCGTGCGGGTTCGGCCCCATCCACGTCCGCCGATACTTCGAACGTCCAGCGAACGCGGCGGCCCGGCCGCCCTGGCGAGAGCTTGATCCGCTGCTTCTTCGGCATGGAGCTCATCCGCGCAACCCACGTGCCGTCCCACTCTCCTGAGGGTTTGAGAGATTGCCGCACGGACGGTTACAGATCTGTGACGCGACTTTCAAGTCCGAGGTCAGGCGTAGAATGCCCGGATCGCCATGGCTCACCACATCCGGAACGCTCTGCTCACGTCCGCCGCTCTGCTCACGTCCGCCACCCTGACGGCGCAGATACCCGCGTCGCTCGACGACGCGCTGCGCGCGATCTTCGAGCGGAAGGAGTTCGAAGCGCAGTCGGTCGGTCCGACCGCGTGGCTGGAGGATGGACGACGCTACACCGCGATTCGCGAAGGCGGCCTCGTCGCATACGACACCGCAACGGGCGCTGAGGAGGTGCTCGTGCCGGCATCTGCTCTTGTTCTCCCTGCTGGGAAGGAGCCGTTGGCGATCGACGAGTACGCCTGGTCGCAGGACAAATCGAAGCTGCTGATCTTCACCAACACGCGCAAGGTCTGGCGGACGAACGCGCGCGGCGACTACTGGGTGCTCACCATGACCGATGGCAAGCCGGGGACGCTGAAGAAGCTTGGCGGCGACGCACCCGAGGCCTCGTTGATGTACGCGAAGTTCTCGCCTGACGGTAGTCGCGTCGCCTACGCGCGCGAGCAGAATCTCTACGTCGAGGACCTCGCCTCCGGACGCATCCTTCCGCTGACCACCGACGGCGGCGGCGACATCGTCAATGGCACCGGCGACTGGGTCAACGAGGAGGAGTTCAACATCTACGACGGGTTCAGGTGGAGCCCGGACGGACGGCGGATCGCGTACTGGCAGTTCGACACATCCGGTGTCGGACGGTTCACGCTGATCAACGACACGGCCGAACTCTATCCGCGCATCCTGCAGTTTCCCTATCCCAAGCCAGGGACGACGAACTCGGCGGTGCGGATCGGGATCGTGCCGGCCGACGGAGGTCAGACGATCTGGGTGAAGTCAGCCGAGCCGCTGCGGGATCACTACATCCCGCGGATGGAGTGGGTCGATGCCGGCACGCTCGTCGTCCAGAACATGAACCGGCTCCAGAATCGGAACGATGTCCTGCTGGCCGATGCCGCGACGGGTGAGACGCGCCGCGTCCTGCGCGACGAGAACACGTCCTGGGTCGAGCCGATGGACGAGATCGTGTGGCTCGACGAAGGCCGCGAGTTCGTCTGGGTCTCGGAGAAGGACGGCTGGCGGCATGCCTACGCGGTCAAGCGGGATGGATCCACCGAACGGCTGCTGACGAAGTTCGAAGCAGACATCGCTTCCATCAGCGCCGTCGACACGACCGGTGGAAACCTGTACTTCATCGCCTCGCCGGCAAACGCCACGCAGCGGTACCTCTATTCGGCACGGCTCGACGGCGACGGATCCGTACGGCGCGTGACGCCGGACGATCAGCCCGGCACGCACCGCTACAACATCTCACCAGACGGCCGCTGGGCGATGCACACGTGGTCCTCGTTCCAGGTGCCGCCGAAGACCGACGTCGTCGCGCTGCCGGACCATCGATCCGTCCGCATGCTGGTCGACAACGCGGCGCTTGCCGGCAGGGCCGCGCCGATCATCGATCCACCAGCCGAGTTCCTGAAAGTGCCGGTGGACGACGGCGTCGTGCTGGACGGCTACATGCTCAGACCGAAGGCATTCGATGCCACCCGCAAGTACCCGGTCGTGGTGTTCGTCTACGGCGAGCCTGCCGGGGTGATGGTCAACGACGCGTGGGGTGGCGTCAACATGTTCTTCCTGCGCGCCATCGCCAGCCAGGGCTACGTCGTCGTCTGCTTCGACAACCGCGGAACGCCGGCGTTGAAGGGGGCGGCGTGGCGGAAGGTCGTCTACGGCTCCGTTGGTGAGCTGTCTTCGAAGGAGCAGGCAGCCGCGGTGCGCGCGCTCGCGGCGGAACGGAGCTATCTCGACCCGACGCGCGTGGCGATCTGGGGCTGGAGCGGCGGAGGCTCGAATACGCTCAACGCGATGTTCCGGTATCCGGACGTGTACAAGGTGGGCGTCTCGGTCGCTCCCGTCCCAGACCAGCGTCTCTACGACACGATCTACCAGGAGCGCTACATGGGGCTCCCGTCCGACAACGAGAAGGGCTACCGCGCCGGTTCACCGATCGGCTTTGCCGAGGGGTTGCAGGGGAAGCTGCTGATCGTCCACGGCAGCGGCGACGACAACGTGCACTATCAGGGGACCGAGCGCCTGGTGAACCGCCTGATCGAGCTGAAGAAGCCGTTCGACATGATGGTGTATCCCAACCGGTCCCACAGCATCTCGGAAGGTCCCGGGACGTCGCTTCACGTCTACTCGCTCATCGCGCGCTACATCGTCGAGCATCTGCCGGCCGGCCCGCGCTGACCGCGTTGACGCGGAGTCGTGGCGCGTTCCATCAACGTCGAGCGGCCGGCGTCCCGAAGCGCACCTGCAACAGCGCGCCGACGGCGATCGGCGCGCCATTGATTCGAGCAGGTTCCGCACGCCAGTTGCCGACCGCTTCGCGAGCGGCGGCGACGAGTTCCTGCGGGCCTCCGATGTACACCGGATCCTGGAAGCGTCCCTCGAAGTCGGCGATGGCCTGCAGGAACACGACAGCTTCGCCGGCGAATCCGTCCGGCCGCGCCGGCGCCGGTGTCTCGAGCGGTCTGAGCGGCGTCGCGCGCACGTCGAGCCGCAGCACGTTGCCTGTCACGTCGCATCCGTCCTCGAGATAGCTGGCGACGATCGTGTCGTTCGGACGCGGCCTCGGGAGCTGATACGCGAATGCTTTCGCGCCGGCGGGGATGTTGACGCCGGGCAGCACGCGTGCGACCTGATCCGCAGCAAGGGATGGCGCCTGCGGCCGCGGCACCAGTGCGCCGTTCTGCGCGTGAATCCCCACGCCGGCAGGCTCGAACACGCGCTCGCCACAGCGATATGGATGCACCACGACGATCATGCCGATGCCCTTCAGGTCCGGGAAACCGTTCGTCGGGTTGATCGACTTGCCTTCGGCAGCGGCGGCACGCCCCGCCAGCGCGAGCAGGCGGAAGTAATCGTAGATCTCTGCGACCGGCGGCTTGCCTTCGATGGCAGCCGGGATGGGTGAGAGATTGGCGGTCGCCGCCTGCGCCGCCGAGATCCGGCGTACCTGGTCGGATTCCTGGAACGGGTCGACCGGCGGAAGTCCGAGCGCGATGGGCCCCGCGCAGGAGAACCCGCGGGGCAGTCGCGGTGCGGTGTAGTGATACCAGTCCAGAAAGAGCGTGATCGGCTTTTCGAGCCCCTCGTAGTTGACCTGATACGCGTCGAGGATCGTGCCGTCAGGCGCGCGGTCCTGGCCCATACGGCGATACGTGACGGGCTGCCCTTCGGGTCCGCGGAGCGAATCGAGATATCGTCGCTGTCGCGCGGCGCCGTACATCGGGCTCCCGCCCACCTGGATCGGCCGCTCACGCGTGTATCCGTATTCGTCGTCAGGTGCAGCCTCGCACGGAGGCCGCTGCGATGCCGGCGCGCTCGTCGTCTGCGCTGCGGCGGGTGCGACGAGCAGGACGGCGAGGAGAAGTCCGCGAGTGATGGCGCTGGTCACCCGCGGATTCTACTGCGAGTGTGGTCCGGCCCTGACCCGCCTCTTGACAGCGATGGTAACTTTGTTACCAATCATGCGGCCCCGCCACCGTCCTGCGCCACTCGGTGAGTTCGAGCTGCTCGTGCTGCTTGCGGTACTGAGCCTTGGTGACGGTGCCTACCCGCTGGCCGTTGCCCGGGACATCGAGACACGGGCCGGCCGGAAGGTGTCGCGAGCGGCCGTGCTGATCACGCTGGAGCGCCTCGAAGACAAGGAACTCGTCAGCTCCCGATACGGCGACCCGACGCCGGAACGAGGTGGACGGCCAAAGCGATTCTTCACTGTGCGGGCACGCGGCATACAGGCCGTGCGGGAGTCGCTCGCGCGGATCCAGACGATGACTGCTGGCCTCGAGGATGTGCTGAAGGCGAGATGAAGGCGATGCCGAGGCCGCTCGCTTCGTTGACCTGGCTGTTGGGGAAGGTCTCGTCTCGACACGCCGCGCGTGCTGTGATCGGCGATCTGATCGAGGAATTCCGAGAGCGCAGCGATCATGATCGTCCTTCGCGTCATGCGGCGCTGTGGCTGAATTTACAGATCCTTCGGTTCATCGCCGCAGCGTTCCTGTCGGGCGCACCCCGTCTGATCCGCTCGGCCGGACTGATCGTGCGCGACGGCGTGCGCGCATTCCGCATCGCCCCCGCGCAGTCCCTCTTCATCGTTCTCGTGCTCGCGGCCGGAGTAACGACGGGGACTGTCACGTTCTCGGTCGTCGACGCGGTGGTCTTGAAGCCGCTCCCGCTTGCCGAGCCGGAGCAGCTGGTGGGCATCCCGACTCGCGATGAAAACTTCACAGAACGGATCACGCCGGAACTCTTCTGGCGGCTGCACGATCATCTGACCAGCGTTGAGGGGCTGGCTCCTCGCATGACGTTCACCGGGGATCGCGTCCGCGTGGGCGAGTTCACGGACGAATGGCCGGTCACGTTCACCACCGCTGAGATCTTCGACCTTCTGCGCTGGACGCCGGCAATTGGCCGCTTCTGGACACCGGACGAAGAGGCGCGAGGAGAGACGGACGTCGCCGTCCTGGGCTACCGCTTCTGGCGGCAGCAGTTCAGTGGCGCCACGTCGGTCCTCGGCGAGACCGTGGCGATTGGCAAGCGAACGTACCGAGTGATCGGGGTTCTGCCCGCCATCAGCGATCATCCGGAGCTGGATCTCGGGAGCGCGCCGATCTGGGTGCCCCGACCCGTACCCCGCACCGCGCCGAGTTCCCCCTTCGGGATCCTGGCGAGAATGCGTCCAGGTGTGACCACTACACAGGTGGCAGACGAGATCGCACGGCTCGCAGAGATTCCGGGCTGGCGGCCTGTCGTCACGCCTCTGCTCGACGGCTACGTCCGGCCTGTCCGTCAGTGGATGCTGCTCGCGCTGGGTGCGGCAGCGCTCGTGGTGCTCATTGCCTGCGTGAACGCCGCCAACATGATGCTGACGCGCGCGACCAGGCGGGCGCAGGAGATGGCGATCCGGGCGTCACTCGGCGCCTCAGGCCGACAGATTACGGCGACCCTGCTCGTGGAAGGCATTCTCCTGTCAGCTGCCGCGACGGTCTGCGCGTTGCTGTTGTCGGTCGCAGGGGTTCAGGTCGCGAAGCTCGCCGTCACGACGATGCTCCGGGGGATTTTCAGGGCGTCGACGATTTCGCTCAACGGCCGGGTGCTGGTCGCCGGGATCACCATCGCCGCACTCACTGGCGTGCTGATCGCAATCGTGCCCGCGTGGCAGACGTCGCGGGCACCTGTCTCGAGTCTGCTCAAAGACGGCGCGGCGACAGTGACAACTGGGCGCCGACGATGGCGCGGCGTCTTTCTCACCGCGGAGATCGCGTCGGTCGTCGTGCTCCTCGTGGTCTCCTGGCTCTTCGTCGCGAGCCTGATTCGAGTCGTCAGCATCGACGTTGGTATCGACGGCAGGAATCTCATCGCGATCAATCCGCGACTCGAATTCCAGGGGACGGTCGACGAAGTCCAGGAGCGGCTCGAACGGGTGCCCGGAGTGTCCAGCGTTGCGGTCGCAGCAGGATCCTCGCTGCCGCTGGTTGGCCGCGCATTCGGCGGGGCGTGGCACACGACCACCCTCGACCGTGCCGACGACACCCGCGCAGCATCGTCGGTCACTGTTCTTCAATACCGCGTCACGTCCAACTATTTCGATGTGGCGGGCCTGCGCTTCCTGCGTGGCGGAACATGGTCAGCGCAGACGGCCAGCGACGCACTTCCGGTCGTCCTCGACGAACGTGCCGCGCGGCAACTGTTCGGCGAAGAGGATCCGCTTGGGCGGCATGTTCGCGCCACCGAGCCGAAGGGGGTCTTCAGGGTAGTCGGGACGGTGCCCCACGCCTATGTGCGAGGTCCGGAAGAGGCCTATCACCCGTCGGCGTACTTTCCTTTGCGGCCAAGTTCGACGCGAACGTTCGCCGGCCTCTTCGTCAGGACGTCGAGACCACCAGAAAAAATGCTCTCGCCGATCAACGAGGCTCTGAAACCGCTCGCGCCGCTGACAAAGGATCCCTTCGTATTCGTCGCGGACGAAGCGCTCGCACGGCTGACCGCGACCCGCCGGTTCAACGCCGGGCTCATGTCGGCATTCGGTCTCGTCGGGGTACTGATTGGAGCCGCCGGGGTCTATGCCGTCATGACGTCATTCGTAGCGCAACAGACGCGCGAGATCGGCGTGCGCCTGGCGCTCGGCGCCACGCCGGCGCGGATCCAGCGCGGTGTCCTCACGCTGGCCTGGCGGCACCTCGCCGCCGGTCTCACGCTTGGTCTCCCGATCGCGTGGTGGTCCTCTCAGGGCTTCGCCGCGCTCCTGTTCGGAGTTACACCCGCCGACGTATCGGTCTATCTGGGGGTCACGGCGCTGCTGATGCTTGTCGGCTTCACTGCCGCCTGGCTTCCGGCGCGGCGCGCGGCCGGAGTCGATCCCGTCGTCAGTCTCCGGCGGTGACCCGATCAGCGGCTCAGCTGCGCGACTGCAGGTAAGCGCGCAGCGTCAGCAATCCCGCGATCGCGACGAGCTGCCCGCCGGCAATCACCAGGTTGACGTTGACGGCGGGACGCCAGCTCGCCTTGCCATCCTTGATGACGTAGATCCCGGCCGCGCGTGCCCTCAGGCCGAAGCCGACGCCAGCATCGCCTTGCCCCTTGTCTCCGCCGCCTCCGCCGCCGCCAACGCTGGCAACCGGCAGCACGGTTACCCCATCCTTCTCGAACGGCGTCCCGAACACCCGGTCCGCACTCATCGTCGCCTGCGCGCCGGCAAGCACTTCTGCTGTATCCATGATGATGTCCTCCTTTTCTATGGGACCGTGCAACATGTAATCCGGCCGTGCAACGCCATGCGTCGTTGGCTCAACCTTCATGTCGACTCATAATCGCCGGTGTGTCAGATGACGGGCGACGCTGGATCCTGCCGGCGACCATTCTCGGATCGAGCCTGAGCTTCATCGACAGCTCTGTCGTCAACATCGCGCTCCCGGCGATCCGCAGTGACCTCGAGGCCAGCCTGCCGGCGCTGCAATGGGTCGTCAACGGCTACATGCTGACGCTCGCCAGTCTCATCCTGCTCGGTGGTTCGGCCGGGGACCGGTTCGGACGCCGGCGGATCTTCCTGCTCGGTCTCGTCGGCTTCGTCATGGCATCGGTGGCGTGCGGCCTGGCACCGGCCGTGAACTGGCTGATCGGTGCGCGGCTGGTTCAGGGGATCGCCGCTGCACTTCTTACACCGGCAAGCCTCGCGATCATCGGCGCCGCCTACGAGGGGGAGTCGCGTGGAGCCGCGATCGGCACGTGGGCGGCCGCGGCCGCCATCACCACCGCCCTTGGGCCGCCGCTGGGCGGCTGGCTCGTGGACACGGTGGGATGGCGCGCCATCTTCCTGATCAACGTTCCGGTCGGCGCGCTCGCGCTGTTCTTCGGCCTGAAACTTCCTCGCGATCGACCGTCAGCCAGCAGCGATCCGCTCGACGTGAGCGGCGCCCTGCTCGCCACCTTTGCGCTTGGATCGCTCAGCTACGGCCTCGTCGCGCTCGGTGATGGACGCCAGATGGTGGGCTGGATCGGGATCGCGGCCAGCATTCCAGCCGTAGTCTGGCTCCTGCGGGTGGAGGCGCGTGCCCGTGCGCCGATGATGCCGCTGGATCTTTTCCGCAATCGAACCTTCGCCGGCGCGAACGCGTTGACCGTCGTGCTGTATGCCGCGCTGAACGGCGCGCTGTTCCTGCTGCCGTTCGTGCTCGTCGAGGTGCACGGGTACAGTGCAGCGGCGGCCGGTGCCGCATTTCTGCCGTTCTCCGTCATCATGGGCGCGGGCTCGCGCTGGGCCGGCAGCCTGGCCAGTCACATCGGTGCCAGAACGCAGATGGTCCTTGGGCCCGCAATCGTGGCGTTGGGATACGTCCTGCTCGGGCTCTCGAGCGAGAGTCCCAGCTATCTGAGCGGAGTGTTGCCCGGCCTGAGCATTCTCGCTGCCGGGATGACGCTGACGATTCCGCCGCTGACGACGACTGTGTTCGATGCGTCACCCAGCGAACTGAGTGGAACGGCGTCGGGCATCAACAACGCCGCCGCGCGCGCCGGCGGCCTGATCGCGATCGCCGCGCTCGGCCTCGCGTTCGGCGCCGGCGGCTTTTCGAACGCCAGCGCGTCCACCATTCTCGGAGGCTATCGATCGGTCACGTTCACGGCGGCCGTCCTCGCCGCGCTCAGCGCACTCATCGCGGCGTCGACGATCTCCTCCACACCGGAGAACGAAGGATACCCGGCAGAGGATGAGACCAGTAGGACCCGTGGTTGACGCGGCTCGGGCGGAAATGCGTCGAATCATGGCGAAGATGAGCGGCGGCCACGCACTGATTTTGCGGATGTTATGATCCGGCTCATGCGTAATCGGCACCTTCGTTTCTCCACGCACACACTCGTCATCCTCGTCGCGCTCGGTTTCGCCGCGAGCGGCGCGCCGTCCGCCCAGACGGCCCCGAAGCGTCCGATGACGTTTCTCGACGTCCAGCAGATGCGATCGGCCGGCTCGCCGGCACCGAGCCCCGATGGACGCTGGATGCTCTACACGCTGTCCACGATGGACTGGAACGCAGCCCGGCGGCAGACCGACATCCATCTCGTCTCGATGCAGGACGGGGTCGGCTCGACCCGCCAGCTGACCTTCACGAAAGAGAAGAACGAAACCTCGCCGCGCTGGTCGAAGGACGGCAGCTTCTTCGTGTTCCTCTCGAACCGCGACGCGCCCGAGAACGCCTCGTCGCGCAATCAGCTCTACCTGATGCGACCCGACGGCGGAGAGGCGCGCCGGATCACGGATGCGCGCGACGGAGTTTCGAACTTCGCTTTCAGCAGGGACGGCGAGTGGATCGCCTTCCGGAGCGGACGCTCCGGCGAGGAACAACTCTATCGCCTATCGGTGAAGGACATCGACAAGGGGGCAGAGCAGCTCACGAAGCACCCGACCGGTGTCGGCACGTGGCAGTGGGCGCCGGACAGCCGGCGCATCTACTTCGTTTCGCCCGACAGCGCCGACCCTGATGAGAAGGCGCGGCGCGAGAAGCGATTCACCGTGAACATCCGGAATGCCGAGACTCCGCTGGCCAGCCTGTGGGCGCTCGAGCTGAGCGGCGGACAGGGATCCCACAGCACGAAGCGGCTGACCGAGGACTCGTCCTACTCCGTCGGCAACTTCAACATCTCCGACGACGGCAAGTGGATCGGGTTCCAG
>DASWVN010000128.1:0-4306 GCA_036401215.1 Vicinamibacterales bacterium
GATCAGCGTCCAACGATGATGCGGATGCCGGTCGACGTGCCGCCGAGATTGTCGTCCCGCAGCGCGCCCGCGATCCCATCGTCGCCGAAGGCATCCGGGATGCTGCGGAACTTGACGTCGGCGGCGACCGCGACCCATCGATGTAGCGAGACCTCCACGCCGCCGAGAACGTGCGTGGACGTGAAGCGCTCATCGATGTCGTCGCCGCTCTCGGCGAAGGGTGAGCGTTCCGAGTAGTTCGCGAAACCGGCGCCCCCGCCGACGTACGGACGGATGCGCTGCGCGAATCCCCTCCGGGCCAGCGTGAACTTCCATCCGGCGGTGACGTCCACGGAGGTCATGCTGACGTCGAGCGGAATGCCGAGCGGAAAGCGGTTGCCGGCATCGTCGATGAACGCCCGTTCCCCGGTCCCGTCCCAGGAACTGACGTTTGCCTGGAGGAACAGGCCCTTCCAGATGTTCGTGATCTGCCCGCCGCCGCCGATCTCCGTGACGCTCGACTCCAGGCCGGCCGCGCGGAAGGTGTCGGAGGCAGAGGGGCGCATTGAGGCGACCGAGATGAATCCGTTGACGCCGATCGGCGCCCGCGGCGCAGCCGGTTTCGCGGGCGCCGGGGCCGGCTTCTTCTGCTGTGCGAGCGCCGGCAGCGGAGCGGCGAGGAGCAGGGCAGGGACAACGACGGCGAACAGGCGTGCGCGAATCATGGCAGGTCTCCTCAACGGCTCAATCCAAGTCCGCGCAGCGCGCGCCGTGCATCGACCAGCCCCGCGCCACACTCGTCCGGAGTGGCCGATATCGGCGCGGCGAACCGCTTGATGGCCTGCTCGATCGCGCGGGGATTGCGGATCCCCTGTGAGTAGAGCAGCGCCGCGACGCCGGCGACGTGCGGCGTGGCCATCGACGTCCCCTGCTTCGGGAGCATCATGAATCGATCGAACTGCGGACGAAGTCCGAGCTGCAGCGCCAGAATCATCTGGATCGGGCTCAGATAGGTGAGGCTGAAGTCCTCGTCGTAGCTGACCTGCGTGATGCCCTCGTCGTAGTCCAGCGGACCGCGTGTCTCGCCGCCCGGGGCGCAGATCTCGACGTAGGGATGGAAGCCGGAGTAGTCGGCGCGCTGACGGGCGCGGTTGATCGCTCCGACGGTCATCGCTCCTTCGATCTCGCGCGCGTAAGCCGCGGGGTACTCCGTCGGATTGCCCTCGTCCCCCTCGTTGCCGGCTGCCATCGCGACGAACGCTCCGCGGCTGACCGCATAGGTGATGGCGTCGCGCAGGGCGGTGGAGGCGCCACGTCCGCCCAGGCTCAGATTGATCACCTTCGCTCCGTTGTCAGCCGCATACCGGATGGCTTCGGCAACGAGCGCAGTCGATCCGCCCGGATTGCTCGGGATGAGCACGTCGTCCCAGTCCGATCCGAGCACCTTGAGCGGCATCAGGTTGACGTTGTAGGCCACACCGGCGGCGCCGAAGCTGTTGTTGGTCTCCTGGGCGACGGTCCCGGCGACGTGCGTGCCGTGCCCGTCGAGATCCACCGGGAAGTCGTCGCGGTAGACGAAGTCGAACGGCTTGACGATCCGCGTGCCGGCGGGCATGTCGGGTGGCGACGAGAAGCGGATCGGGATCTGGCCGATCGGGGTGAAAAACGTGAAGGTCTCGTTGCCGGTGTTCAGGCCTGTGTCGATGACCGCAACGGTGACGTCGTTTCGCGCGCCTGGATTGATCGCCCAGGCCGCCGGCAGGTTGATCGCATCGAAGTTCCACTGGAAGTTGTAGTACTCGTCGTTGGGACGGACCTGCTGCCCGGTCAGCCGGTAATTGAGCGAGACGTCCTGAACGTTCGGATCTCGTCGGATCGACGCGAGCGCGGCGGTCGTACTTGCGGTGCCCGATAGCTGAACGACCTCCCAGTTGGCGGCGAGCGCGACGGGCCTCCGTGCGCCGCCAACCGCGCGCAGCGCCTGCGACCGCGCCGACGAGGACGCACCCTCCCTGAACCGCACGAGAAGCTCACCGCGCCGATACTCCACTCCCGTCACGGGATCGAAGGCCCAGTCGGGTTGCGCCGGAAGCGTCGCGCCGCCGGCGTCGATCGTGAGACGATCGAGGCGCTTGTCGCCGACGCGGGCGAGCACGCCGGGCGAACCTGGCGTCTGCGACCGTTCGCGGATCGTCGCGCCCTGTCCGAGAAGGTGATGGTTGGGGGTGAGGAGAACAGTCGCGGCTGCTGCACAGACGCCGGCAAAGAGCCAACGCTTCATGGGGCCTCCGAGGTCGGGGAGCGGAGTGAAAGTGCGGAAGAGCTTACCTCAGTCCGTCGGCACTGTCGATCATTCCTGGCGACTGGCGGCCGCGATCCTTGTTCTTGGCGGCGCGCTTCGCTTCGTCCCGATCTGGTTCGGCTTACCGTATCCGCAGGCTCGTCCCGATGAAGAGACCGCGATCGGCAAGGCGCTCGATGCACTGACCGGTGATCCCAACCCACGGTTCTTTCACTGGCCGTCGCTGACGTTCTATCTGTTTGCGGGCGTGCTGCACGTCGCGAGCAGCGTTCAGCGCCTCGCCGGCGGTACCGGTGAGCTGACGTTCACCGAACAGGCGCTCGTCACGCGCGCGACGGTTGCACTCGCCGGAACCGCGACCATCCTGGTCGTCCACATGCTCACCCGGCGCATGGCCGGGCCGCGCGTGGCCGCCGTCGCGGCAGCGTTCCTCTCCGTTGCGATCCTGCACGTGCGCGAGTCGCACTTCGCGACCGCGGACGTGCTCATGACCCTGCTGCTCTGGAGCTCGCTCCTCGTGCTCGTCGACGCGACGACCGACGGCCGTGCCCCGAGACTTCGTGAATTCGCGATCGCAGGCGGTCTCGCCGGGCTCGCCGCGACGGCGAAGTACAACGCGGCTGCGGTGGCCGGCTCGATGGTCGCGGCGCAGGTGCTCTTCTTCGTCCGCGAGCCTGGCGCGATGGGAACGCTGCGCGGATGGACGCCGGCGCTGGTGTTCGGCTCCAGCATGGTGGCGGCGTTCCTGGCCGGCACTCCCTACGCCGTCCTGGACTTCGGCACGTTCGCGCGTGACCTGGCCTTCGACTTCACGCATCTGTCCGGCGGACATCGGGGAATCGTCCTCGGACGCGGCTGGTGGTATCACGCCACGACGTCACTCCCGTATGGCGTCGGTCCCCCGGTCTTCGTCGCCGCGATCGCGGGGCTCGTGCCGTTCGTGCGGCACTATCGGGCGGGCGCGGCGATTCTCGGAGCGTTTGCGGTCCCGTTCTACGTGGTCGTCGGCAGCGGCTACACGGTGTTCTTCCGGTACATGCTGCCGCTGGTGCCGATGGTGTGCATCCTTGCCGCGATCGCGGTCGTGCGCCTCGCGGATTGGACGACGCGCCGGGTTGCGATCCGGCGTGAGGTGGTATGCGCGGCGCTGCTGGTCCTGACGCTCGGGCCATCTCTCGTTCAGAGCGCATGGTTCGATCTGGTCCTCGCACGCACCGACACGCGTGTGGAGGCTGGACGGTGGCTGGCCGCCAGAATCCAGCCGGACCAGTCGCTCTACGATGCCGGGAGTCCGTACACGGCGCTTGATCTGTGGAACGTTCGGTTCGCGCGTGCGACCTTCGACGAGGGCACGGGCTCGTTCCACGAGGGTGCTCCGGACTGGCTGGTGCTGCACGATTCACCGCTTCCGGCGTACACACCGGTCTCGCCGTCGCTTCGTGCGCTGGCGGAAGCGGAATACGTCCTCGCCTTTCGCGCGCACGGGATCAGGGAAGGCCGTCGACCGGGCCTGTACGACCAGCAG
Source organism: Vicinamibacterales bacterium (assembly GCA_036401215.1). Classification (GTDB taxonomy): domain Bacteria; phylum Acidobacteriota; class Vicinamibacteria; order Vicinamibacterales; family 2-12-FULL-66-21; genus JACDCA01. The sequence goes on from DASWVN010000128.1 coordinate 3,807, forward strand.
GACGCGTTCTTCGTGCCCTTCTCCCGCTTCTGGACGGTGGAGGCCCCGGGTCCAACGGTGTCGATCTACCGCCGCCGGGAATGAGGAGAAAGATGCCGGTGGCAAGCCCTCTTACCAGGGAGTGAACACGATCCCGGCAGAGACGTAGGCTCCGTTGTCGAGTGGAAGCGCGGCCACGTAGCCGGTCGACTTGGCGCCGACCGTCATTGTCACCGCGGCGCCGCGCAGGTTCGGCGCCACGATCTCGAGCGTGACCGCACCGTGGATGCCGACTCCCTCGCGCGTGTGCGACCAGATGTCGACATCGATCCGCGGCGCGACGCGTCCGGATCGTCGTGGAGCGATCGAGCTTCCCACGCCGACCTGCCGCGCATCGTCGACGCGCTCCGTCCACCTGACGTAGCCGGCCCCGGCGACGCGTGCGCTGCGGAACTGGCTGCGGACCTGATACTCGGGCGCGAGCGCGGTGAGTTCGTAGCGCACCGATGGCAGCAGCTCCA
>DASWVN010000129.1:0-7107 GCA_036401215.1 Vicinamibacterales bacterium
CGCCGCGGCCTCCGGACGCGCCACGCGAAGCTGGCGCACCCGCGCCCCGCCCGCGGCCGGTGGGCGGGCGGAACCGATTCGGATCGGGAGGGAGATGGCTGGCCGCCTCGTACGCCTCGAAGAGCGCGCGCTGCGTCCAGGCATCGTCGATCGGACGCGGGAGCGCGTCGGTCGCCATCACCGCGATCCGCTTCTTCGTTTCCGTAAGGAAGCTCGGATCCCCCGTGAATTCGTAGCCCAGCGTCAGGCTATGGATGCTGGAGAGATACGACTCCATCCAGTGGTTGAGCGGCGGCACGTCGCGGACGAAGCGCGCGTGGCGGACGAGCGCCTGCCGCACGTCGGCGTCGCCCGTCATCGCGTAGTACCGGCTCAACCCCTGCGAGGCGTAGATCTGTGCGTACCCGTATCGATCGAGCGCGAGCGAGCCTCCCTGTTCGAACTGAAGCCGAAGCATCCGTGCGACCCGGGCTTTCGCCTCGTCGCCGTAGCGTGGGTCCTTGGTCGCGTCCCACACCTCGGTGAGGTTCCAGACGGAGAGATACAAGCGGCGGCCCGTCAGCTCGTGCTCGCCCCACAGCCGGCGCAGGTGCATCTCGGCGGTCTGCACGGCGACGTCGAGCGCGCGGTGGTCGGCCGCGAGATAGTAGTCCGCCAGCCACCCCGGCACCCAGACGTGCGCGCTCAGCGCGTGCTGCCAGTGCTGCGCGGAGTGACGGCGGCCGATGCCCAGCCACTTCGTCGCGGGCGGCTCGTCGAGAGACTTCCAGTAGTCCAGTGGGTAGTTCGTGTCGCCGCGGTAGCGCGGACCGGCCGGCCAGTGCGTGTTGTCGACGTCCATCGTGTGGCGGCTGAGCGCCTGCGCCGCGTCGAAGTAGCGCGCGTCGCCGGTCCGCATGAACTGGAGCCACACCTCGAAGTCCTGTGCCGGCTCGTTGTGTCCCCAGTTGTCCCAGCGCGTACCGGTGAAGTTCACCTTGATGTCGCCGTAGTCGAACATGCCGTACCACGGCATCCAGCGCTGGTTGAACAGGACCCAGTCGAACTTGTAGTCGAGCGCGCGCTGATATTCCGGGAAGGCTTCGGTCCTCGGCGCGAAATGGCCGTAAACGCCAGTGCTTCCGTACCAGGCGGGATCGACGTGCGCGACCGGCGGCGTCAGCAGCGCACGCGTGGTACGCGCCACCTCCGCCTCGGGCAGGCCGGCCCGGTGGAAATAGAACACCACTTCGCTGGTCTTCGCGATCCCCTGCGCCCAGTTCTCGGTGGCGCCTTCCGAACCGGGCGCATCGGAGCTGCGCGCGAAACTCATGGGACCCGCCTTCGGCGACCAGGTGAACGCCTGCGCCTGGCCGTCGGCCGCGATCGCAAGTTCCTTCGGGTATTCCTCGATGAAGTGCCGGATCCCGATCGCGACGCCTCGCCGGCGGTCGGAGACATCGATCCAGCCTTCGGCGCGTTCCGCCGAGCCGACCCGCCTGCCGCCGACCGTCAGCTCCGCTGCGAAGCCGCTCACCCGCTGCGTCGGCGTGGACTCGGGAACGGGTGGAATCCGGTCCGGCTTCGGCCCGGTCTGCAACAGCGACAGCGGCTCGCTGCCGTTCAGAGTTCGGCGCTGTGACTTTTCTCCGCTCTCCCACCAGCGGCCCGTGTGCCAGCCGGTGACGGTCTGACGGTCGGCCCCAAGCTTCAGATCGAGCAGCAGGCCGGACGCGTTGATGCGATCGTTTGGGACGGTCCACCCGGTGTCGCTCGGATCGGGAACGATCAAGTCGTCCTTCTGCGTCGCCAGGTGCGGATAGTCACCCTTCAGCGGACGATGCTTGTCGGGGACGCCCGTGTAGACGAACGTGTGCAGCACGCGGACGTAGGGTTTGCCGGCGTACGCGTGAATCCGCATCACGAAGGGCGCGGGATTGTTGTCCGCGCGTGCGTAGTGATACTCACCTTCCACGCGCAGGATGGCGTGCAGCGGTCCCGATCCGCGCTCGATGAAGGTCTGTCGGACCGTCGCGCGCGACGCGTCCACGCCGGCATCGTCGAGAAGATCGAGGAACGAGCCGCGACCGGCCGGACCCTCCGCGATCACGTCGCCGGCGTCGAAACCATCGCCGTCGAGGTCGAGCGCGACCGACTTCAGAAACCCGGTCTCCCCCTGCTGGACGACGAAGCGCATCGGCCCGGTGGTGACCTCGAGGAGGCCACCTTCGCGCTGATTGTTGACGACCTCGAGCGCCGCGGCACCGCGCGTGGGATGGACGTCAGGTCCGTATTCCAGCTGGTACTCGGAGCCGGCGCCGGCGAAGAACGAGACCCAGATCCACTTGACGCTTCGATCGGCCGGCTCCCACGTCGTGACTTCGGTCACCTGGGCGGGGAGCTCACGCCCCTCGTGCGTCAGCAGCCGCACGTTGTCGGGCGACGTGAGCGCCCCTTTCGGAAACGGTACCCCGAGCGTGACCGGCATCCCCTCCACATGCCGTTCGACGCGCAACGGGACCCGTCCCCGATTCGGAACCGGCTGGCGCTCCAGGACCGACTGGATCTGCGGGGCCGCCGACGACCCCGCTTCCACCCGGAAGTCCGATCCGGATGTGACCGCGACGACTGCCAGGAGCACCGGCAGCGTCAAGCCCTGATGTGTACGCATGGAGACTCCGGTGGCGCGGGGCCGAGGCCCCACGCCACCCGAGAGAGCAATCCCTACGGAACGACTAGAAGTAGAACTTCAAGCCGAGCTGGAACTTGCGCTGCTCGCGCCAGCTGTTGGCGAGGTAATCGTCGCCGTCGAGGGAAATCGAGCTTGCGGGCAGACGTGCGCCGCTCGCGTCGAGCGGGAAGCCGTCGACGTCGACCGCGATCGTGTTGTTGAAACCCACGACCTGCTCGCTGTTGAAGATGTTCTTGAACTCTCCCTGCAGCTCGAGGCGGCGGTTGCCGCCGAGCGGGAAGAAGCGCGAGTAACGCAGGTCGACGTTGCTGCGCCAGCCGGTGTCCATGGAGTTGCGCGCCACGAACAGCGGCCGGTCGTTGTTGAACCCGTCCAGGTTCAGGTCGCGGTTGCCCACGACGCCGTCGGTCTGCCCGCTGTTGACGAGCACGATCACCCCGACCTGGTTATCACTGAGCAGCGTGTTGAGGAAGCTCCCCATGCCGCTGACACTGGACGTGGCGACGATCGACGCGTTGAACGTGTGGCGGACGTCGAGCTGGTTCCGCCCCTTGTCGCGCGCGAGGTCGTTCGGGTCGGACCGGTTGCCGTCACCCTGGATGGCCAGCACGTTCCCGCCGAGCGGCGCCGTGTCGATCCCCTCGCCGATCGTGTAGTTGAGCGCCCACTGGAAGCCGTGCGACCAGCGCTTGTTGAACGCCACCGTGAAGCCCTTGTACCAGGACTCCCCGACCGATTCGACGAGCCGCACCTGGTTGAACCGCGGATCCACGCGCGTGCTGGCGTTGACCTGGGTGCTGTAGACCCCGCGCCCGTCCTCCAGGAACCGCACCGGCGTGATGCCGACCAGGTTCACGTTGTTGATGACCGGCAGGTTCCATCCGCGCGAGTGCCGGAAGCCCAGCGAGAGCGCGTAGTCGGTGCCGACCTGCCGTTCCCACGTGATGTTGTTCTGCCAGGTTTTGGCGGTCACGAAGTCGGGCGCCATCCCCTCGACCGTGCTCGAGACCTGCGACACGCCCGGCGGGATCTCGCGGAGATCGTGCGGGAAGTCCGGTGCGAACGGGCTCGTCGGCTGCAGGTTGAAGCTGGTGGTCCGTGCCGGCAGCCCCGAGTTGGTGAACGCGCGCTCGATGATCGCCAGGAGCGCCTGGTCGTAATTGAGGCCCGTGTTGCCGCGGATCACGTTGCGATCGTTGATCGTCCAGGCCACGCCGAGCCGCGGCGCCAGGTTGTTGTAATCGCGGTTGAACTTCTCGGAGTACGGCGACCCCGGAATCCCCTTCTCGTAGAGATACATGTCGTGGCGCACGCCGTAGAGCACCTTGAAGTCGGGGCCCAGCTTCCAGTCGTCCTGCGCGAACCACGCGAACGTCGCGTTGTTCATCTCGAAGTTGGGATTGCCGAGCGTCTGCGAGAAGCTCGTGTAGCCGCGCGGGTTCGTCCCGTTCTTCGCGGCGAGGTAGGCCTCGACGCTGGGGAACGTGTAGGTGACCGGCAGCGCCGTCCCGCGCTCGTCGTGGATCATCTGCAGGTTGAACCCGACCTTGTAGCTGTGCGCGCCGCGCAGCATCGTGTAGTTGTTCAGGATCTGCGTGTTCCGCTGCGTGAAGTCGTTGCCGATCCCCGTATAGGGACCGAAGTTGATCGCCTGCAGTCCGAGGGTGTTGTTGGCCGAGATGTTGATGGACGGCCCTGACGCGCTGGGATCCGCCGGCGGCCGGACGGTGTTGCGGTAGGCCACCTGGAAGCGGAACTCGTTGAGGTTGTTCGGCCCGAACTGAGAAACGAGCTGCGTGGCCCCCGAGAGCATGAAGTCCTCGAAGTGGTTGCCGCGCTCGATCGCCGTGTTGCCGCCGCCGCTCTGCCACGGGTTGTCGTTGGTGAACGTGTTCACCCGGACCGACAGCCGGTGCGCTGGATGCAACTGGAAATCGAGCTTGCCGATGTAGAACGGCGTCGCCCGATACCCCTGAACGGTGGTCGGCTGGGCCGCGAGCCCGAGCGTCTGGGCACGATCAGGATCGATCGTCACGACGCTCGGCAGGTCCTGCCGCGTGTACTCGAAGCCCGCGTAGTAGAAGAGCCGGTTGCGCAGGATCGGCCCGCCCACGGTCGCGGTGAAGATCTTCAGCGAGTTGTCAGGCTTCAAGTCCGGATCCTGCCGCTGCTCCGGCGTGAACTGGAACGGCCACGCCGTGAAGTCCTTCGTCCGGAAGCGATAGCCCACGTCCCCGCGCATCACGTTCGTGCCCGACGGCGTGACGGCATTGAAGACCATGCCGGTGGTCTGACCGAACTCGGGGGCATACCCCGCGCTCACCACCTGGACCTCGCGGACCATGACTTCGGAGATCGGCATGAGACGCAGCCCGGCGCGGTCCGCCTGCGTGTTCGTGTTGCCGTCGATCTGGTAGTTGACCCGGAGCATCTGGCCGTTCACCGAGTAGCGCGGCACACCGAACTCCTCGTTGTCGATACCGGTGACGCCGGGCTCCAGTCCGGCGAAGTTATAGGGGTTTCTCGAGACGAGCGGCAGGTTCTTGATCTCGCGCTCGTTGAGGGTGCGGCCGACGTCCGTCTTGGCCATGTCGACCACCGGAGAGTCGGCGCTGACCGATACCACCTCGGTGAGCGACCCGACCTCGAGGATCAGATTCAGCACGACACTGGCACCGGCGCGGACCTCGACGCCGGACTGCTCGCGCGACTTGAATCCCTCGAGCGATGCCGAAACCTTGAAGGTGCCGAGCGGCAGCAGCGGCGCACGGAAGAATCCGCTTTCGTTGGTGACGACGACGCGGTCGGTTCCGGTGTCGATGTGACTGATCGTCACCGTGACGCCGGGCAAGACGGCGCCGGAGGGGTCCTTGATGGTGCCTTCGATCGAGCCGTTGATGGCCTGGGATTGACCGGCAGCGGGGCTCGCCGCGAAAAGCAGGGCGGCGGCCAGCAACGGAAGCAGACGGGCTGTTCGCATACGACTACTCCAGGAAGCTTTCTTAAGAACCTTTACTAAGTCCGTAACCCTATGGATCTGCGCGCCTGAAGTCAACTGGAAAGTGTCTTTTGGCGGGTCTGACGCGCAACTTCCTTTTGACGCCTAAGAAAGTCCTACTATACTGCCCGGGAAACGCTTGTCGTCCGAAGGGCAGGGAGCGCATACATGAACCGATCGACATCATCCCTACTACTAGGTCTCGCTTTGACCGGGATGGCCGGGATCGCCATCCTCAGTCAACCGCACGTGCCGGTCTCCGCGCAGCAACAGCAGGAACAACAGGGGCAACGGGGCCAGGGACGCGGACGCGGCGGACGCGCCGCCACCGTCCCGACGATCGCGCCCGGCGAATGCCCGCCGGGCATGACCGAAACGCGGCCCAACCAGTGCATGAAACCGGAGTTTCCGCCACCGAGCATCGTCGACTATCGCCCGCGCAGCACGCTCGTGACCGACGTCCACCTGGTGCCCAAGGCGAAGTACCCGGTGATCGACATCCACAGCCACACGGGCCCGACGCCGGAGACGATCGATCGCCTGATCAGGGAGATGGACGAGATGGGGCTGCGCGTCCTCGTCAATCTGAGTGGCGGAAGCGATCCGGCGGCCGTCAAACAGAAGATCGACTTCATCCGGAGCAGCAAGTACGCGGACCGCTTTGCCGTGTTCGCGAACGTCCAGTGGGACGGCGCCGGCGGACCGGGCTGGGCCGAGAAGGCGGTGAGCGACCTCGAAGCCGCCGTCAAGAACGGCGCCGTCGGACTCAAGATCGCCAAGAACCTCGGCCTGCGCGCGAAAAAGCATGACGGCACGCGGCTGAAGGTCGACGATCCGGTGCTGAAGCCGGTGTGGGATACCTGCGCGCGCCTCAACATCCCGGTCATCATCCACACCGCGGAACCGAAGGAGTTCTTCTCCCCGCTCGACTACAAGAACGAGCGCTGGCTCGAACTCGCGTTGTTCCCCGACCGGCGCAACTACTTCCCGGGGCAGCCGACCTTCGAGGAACTGCAGGGTGAGCGGGACCGCATGTTCGAAGCCAATCCGAAGACGCGGTACATCGGCGCGCACTTCGCCTACTACGGTCACAATCTGCCGGGCGCGGCGAACCTGCTCGACCGGCTGCCGAACGTCGTTCTCGAAGTGTCAGCCGTCCTGTACGAGTTCGGCCGGCAGCCGCGCGCCGCGCGCGACTTCTTCATCAAGTACCAGGACCGCGTGCTGTTCGGGAAGGATTCGTACGCGCCGAACGAGTTCCCGTACTACTGGCGCGTGTTCGAGACGGCCGACGAGTACTTCGACTACTACCGCGACTATCACGCCACCTGGAAGCTGTACGGGATGGACCTGCCCGACGAGGTGTTGAAGAAGGTCTACTACAAGAACGCGCTGCGCGTGACTCCGGGACTCCCGCAGAGCGGCTGGCCGCAGTAGC